>NZ_JAMBPS010000161.1:0-1036 GCF_024206515.1 Paraburkholderia sp. CNPSo 3281
GAGTGAGGTGGAACTGCGCCGTCGAGGCTGGGGGACGGTGGCGAAGATGAGTTATGGAACGTTCCTTCCCTTCCTGGAAAATGCACTGAACGATGCGCATGAGTGCAAGGCAGGTTTCCGGGCGAGCCTTATGAAAAAACTTGTGGCCGATGCACCGGGCGTGAGTGTGCTGTCATACGATGAAGTTGCGCTGTCATACAAGTATTACATGCCGGTTCACGCGGTCGGATACAACTGGCTGCAATCCAATGCGGATTCAGCAAAGCATCTTGCGGCCAAGATCAAGGAGTTTACCGACTACTACAAGAAGCAGAACAAGCTCTGCGAGAAAGTCATTATCGTTACCCATTCCATGGGGGGGCTCGTGGCACGGTATTACTCGGAAGTCGATGGGCATCGTGACAAGGTACTGGGGATCGTCCGCGGCGTGATGCCAACCACGGGGTCAGCGACGGCCTACAAGCGTGTCACGTCCGGCAGCGAAGGGGCTGCTGGCCCGGTCCTCGGGCCGGACAATTCCACGATGACACCGGTGTTTGCGCAGTCTCCGGGGCCGCTGCAACTGCTTCCGGCCGTGGAGTACGGGATGGGGTGGCTCAAACTGAGGAACGGCAAGGAGCAGACCTCACTGCCACTGGCCGATCCTTATGCGGAGGTGTATCTGCGACGTGGGCAGTGGTGGAGTCTCGTCAATGACAAGCTGATCAACCCGCTGGATGCGGCTAAGACGCGCATCGATGCAGACTGGGCCGCATACGTTTCCTTAATAACGGAGCAGGTACAGCCATTCCATGAAGCGATGCGGGGGAAATTTCATCGCGCCACCTATGCGTTCTACGGTGACGATGAGAAGCACAGGACCTGGGGTGATGTCGTCTGGGAGAGCAAGCTGAATCCGGTGCTGAAGTGGACCGATTCATATGCGAAAGTCGAGAACCTCGAAAATGGACAGGTAATACAGGACAGCGGGACGGGCAGCCAGTCGCTGCTCCAGCGCAGTGGGGGCGATCCCATCTATATGCAATATAACCTGATG
>NZ_JAMBPS010000162.1:0-983 GCF_024206515.1 Paraburkholderia sp. CNPSo 3281
CAGACCCGCCGGGCCTTCGTCGCGATGGCGTTCAAGCCATTTGTAGCCGGTCTGGCGGCTGATGTTGAAACGCCGGCACAGCTCACTGAAGGGCAGGCTCTGTGCGGCTGCCAGACTGACGAATTCCTGTCTGAGGCTCATGGTGTCTTTTACATTCCAGGGCATGGATGGATTCGGGCGTTGGGTTGCCCAAAAGTGTCAACCATGTCCCCATACACCTGTCAATCATGTCTCCGGTCTGTACACCGCGGCAAAGAAAGGAGGCAAAGAAAGCCGCTCAAACCGCCAGCGCCTGCCACGGTTCACATCTCGCCGTTAATGGTGAATGGCTCCGGAGCGTCTGTCACCCCGCACCTTCAAAGTTAGTGACAAGGCAGTCATCCGTCCGGCGGCGCTCCGCGCACCGAAGGGCATAACCAAAAACCGGCGGGGCACATGAGTTCTCGGGAGTGCTCAGGCGTGCCACCCGGTTTCCCTTGCAGCCCCAACCGCAGCGCGCGAAGCGTGCAGCGGGATGAATGAGCGCCTTGTCACTAACTATGGTGGTGCGAGGTGACAGACGCTCCGGAGCCATTCACCATCAACGGCGCGAGGTGAACCGTGGCAGGCGCTGGCGGTTTGAGCGGCTTTCTTTGCCTCCTTTCTTTGCCGCCGTGTACAGACTGGAGACATGATTGACACATGTATGAGGACATCGTTGACACCTGATACTCACGGCAATGCTGCTTTCAGGTTGTCACTGACCGGCATATTCGAGCCATTCCGGGATCGGCGTAATCGAGCCACCGGATGTTCGCCGCAATCGAGCCAGTGCATGATCGGCGCAATCGGGCCACTCGATGATCGGCGTATTGGAGCCACCTCGGGATCGGCGTAATCGAGCCACGTAGCGGGCTCAGTGTTGTGTCAGGCGCCGGCCCGAAACGCATTTCGAATTTCCGCAACCCGGTACCTTCGGACTTTTTGCCCGGAGGGCCGATGAG
>NZ_JAMBPS010000163.1:0-967 GCF_024206515.1 Paraburkholderia sp. CNPSo 3281
CTATGTGCCGCTCGACCCCGCCTATCCGGGAGAGCGACTCGCTCACATACTCTCCGATGCCCAGCCCGCCATCGTCCTGAGCGATCAGGCGGGCAAGGAGGTACTGGGCCAGGCGTTGGCCGGTTACACCCTGATCGACCCCAACGACGCTCCTGTACAACCCGAGACCAATCCTCAGATACCGGGCCTGACCTCACGCCATCTCGCTTATGTGATCTACACCTCCGGCTCCACCGGTGCCCCAAAGGGAGTGTGCATTGAACATTGCTCCATCGTTAATTATGCATCATATGCGGCTGAACGATTTGGCGTTGCTGACGGTCACGGCTCTGTGCTTTCTTCTTCTATCAGCTTTGACTTGGGCCTCACGGCCTTGTATCCTGCGCTAATTTGTGGGCGTCGGCTATATCTCTCTTCTGAGGGCAACTCCAAGCTCGACTGGCGTCAAGCCATTGTTGACGGTAACAATTTATCACCGGTCAAACTCACGCCATCCCATTTAGAGGCACTTCGAGGGATACTACCGGTCGAAGCGATGGCAGGGCGCATTTGTACTCTGGTCGTGGGGGGAGAAACCTTACGGCATGCGCAAATTGAAATATGGCAAACCCATGCTCCGGAAACACGGATATTCAACCACTATGGACCGACCGAGACAACGGTCGGCTGCGTTGCATACGAAATAAAAAAATCTGCCGAACATAGCGAACCAATCCCGATCGGCCGACCGATCTCGAACACTCGGATTTACCTGCTAGACAGCCACGGTCAACCGGTGCCGCTAGGCGCAGTGGGTGAACTGTATATCGGCGGCGCAGGCGTGGCTCGTGGCTATCTGAACCGCCCAGAACTGACCGCCGAACGCTTCCTCCCCGATCCCTTCTCCCATCACTCCGATGCCCGCATGTATCGCACCGGCGATCTGGCCCGCTACCTGCCCGACGGCAATCTTGTGTTCCTCGGTCGC
>NZ_JAMBPS010000164.1:0-943 GCF_024206515.1 Paraburkholderia sp. CNPSo 3281
CTATGTGCCGCTCGACCCCGCCTATCCGGGAGAGCGACTCGCTCACATACTCTCCGATGCCCAGCCCGCCATCGTCCTGAGCGATCAGGCGGGCAAGGAGGTACTGGGCCAGGCGTTGGCCGGTTACACCCTGATCGACCCCAACGACGCTCCTGTACAACCCGAGACCAATCCTCAGATACCGGGCCTGACCTCACGCCATCTCGCTTATGTGATCTACACCTCCGGCTCCACCGGTGCCCCAAAGGGGGTGATGGTCGAACACGTATCACTGGTCAACCTATGCAGCGCGATGGCGTCGGAGCCCGGCATCGCTGCGGATGATACTGTGCTCAATCTCACATCGGTATCGTTCGATATCGCAGCGTTAGAGCTATATTTGCCATTGCTGTCCGGCGCACGGCTGATGCTTGCTTCGCGCGATGTCGCAATTGACCCCGAGCGCCTTCTCGCACCGATCGAACAGGAAGCCGTTACGTTCGTTCAAGCCACGCCGGCACACTGGAGCGCGCTGTTGAATCACCGCTGGCCCAACGCATCTTTCACGTTGCTTTGCGGCGGCGAAGCACTGCCTGCATCACTCGCTGCACGCATGTTCGATCATGTGCAAGTCCTCTGGAACATGTACGGACCAACCGAGACGACTATCTGGTCGACTACACGTCGGATGGTACCAGGGTTGGATCCGTCTATTGGCCGACCGATCTCGAACACTCGGATTTACCTGCTAGACAGCCACGGTCAACCGGTGCCGCTAGGCGCAGTGGGTGAACTGTATATCGGCGGCGCAGGCGTGGCTCGTGGCTATCTGAACCGCCCAGAACTGACCGCCGAACGCTTCCTCCCCGATCCCTTCTCCCATCACTCCGATGCCCGCATGTATCGCACCGGCGATCTGGCCCGCTACCTGCCCGACGGCAATCTTGTGTTCCTCGGTCGCAAC
>NZ_JAMBPS010000166.1:0-894 GCF_024206515.1 Paraburkholderia sp. CNPSo 3281
CTAACCGCATCTACGCACTGGGCGCACTCAGGCCGATCCTTGCCGGCTGCCTTCTGCGCATCCAGCGCTGCCTGGACAGCCTCGCCCCGGTTCTCTCGGTGATTCACCGCACCCGATGTCGAATACAGCCGTCACGCTCCTGTCCCAGGCCACCCAGAAAGGCCAAGCCCCATTTCTATCTCGCCTACAAACTCGCGTAATGCGAAGGCTTAAGTTGAGAGCATTGCTGTGCGGGGCGGCACCTACTTTCTTTGCCGCGGCAAAGAAAGTAGGCAAAGAAAGCCGCTTAAACCGCTAGCGCCTGCCACGGTTCACATCTCACCGTAAATGGTGAATGGCTCCGGAGCGTTTGTCACCTCGCACCACCAAAGTGAGTGACAAGGCAGTCATGCATCCCGCTGCTCGCTACGCGCGCTGCGGTCGGGTCTGCAAGGGAAACCCAATGGGAGGAATCAGGATTCGCGAGAATGCACGCGCACCAACTGTTTTGGGTTATGCCCCACGGCGCGCGCAGCGCCGCCGGAGGGATGAGCGCCTTGTCACTCACTTTAAAGGCGCGAGATGACAGACGCTCCGGAGCCATTAGCCATTTACGGCGAGATGTGAACCGTGGCAGGCGCTAGCGGTTTAAGCGGCTTTCTTTTGCCTACTTTTCTTTGCCGCTGGCAAAGAAAAGTAGGTGCCGCCCCGCACAGCAATGCTCTCAACTTAAGCCTTCGCATTACGCGAGTTTGTAGGCGAGATAGAAATGGGGCTTGGCCTTTCTGGGTGGCCTGGGACAGGAGCGTGACGGCTGTATTCGACATCGGGTGCGGTGAATCACCGAGAGAACCGGGGCGAGGCTGTCCAGGCAGCGCTGGATGCGCAGAAGGCAGCCGGCAAGGATCGGCCTGA
>NZ_JAMBPS010000167.1:0-875 GCF_024206515.1 Paraburkholderia sp. CNPSo 3281
CAAGCCATTTGTAGCCGGTCTGGCGGCTGATGTTGAAACGCCGGCACAGCTCACTGAAGGGCAGGCTCTGTGCGGCTGCCAGACTGACGAATTCCTGTCTGAGGCTCATGGTGTCTTTTACATTCCAGGGCATGGATGGATTCGGGCGTTGGGTTGCCCAAAAGTGTCAACCATGTCCCCATACACCTGTCAATCATGTCTCCGGTCTGTACACCAGCGGCAAAGAAAAGTAGGCAAAAGAAAGCCGCTTGAACCGCTAGCGCCCGCCACGGTTCACCTCGCACCATTCATGGTGAATGGCTCCGGAGCGTCTGTCACCTCGCACCACCAAAGTAAATGACAAGGCAGTCATTCATCCCGCTGCTCGCTACGCGCACTGCGGTCGGGTCTGCATGGGAAACCAGGGGGGCGTGCCAGGCTTCGCGAGAATGCACGCGCACCAAGGGTGCTTTAGCTATGCCCTTCGGCGCGCGGAGCGCCGCCGGAAGGATGAGCGCCTTGTCACTCACTTTGAAGGTGCGAGGTGACAGACGCTCCGGAGCCATTCACCATTAACGGCGAGATGTGAACTGTGGCAGGCGCTAGCGGTTTGAGCGGCTTTCTTTTGCCTACTTTTCTTTGCCGCTGGCAAAGAAAAGTAGGTGCCGCCCCGCACAGGGGCAACGCTCGCGTACCGACGCGAAAACAAGGAAAAGCCAAACCGGCGAACCTGTCCGTATTTTTGTGGGCGGGGCGGTTAATAAATCATTAGCCGCGTGCCTGCGTGAACCGGTCACCGAACAGGATAGCAAACTGGTTCATGGCTGATTTCCAGTCGAAGGCGGCCCGCACGGACTTTGCCAGCACGTTGCGTAGTGCGAGCCAGAGCAGCTTGA
>NZ_JAMBPS010000168.1:0-866 GCF_024206515.1 Paraburkholderia sp. CNPSo 3281
ACTTAGATGTTTCAGTTCGCCGCGTTCGCTTCACATGACCTATGTATTCAGTCATGGATACTCCATTCGGAGTGGGTTTCCCCATTCGGACATCTACGGATCAAAGCTCGTTTGCCAGCTCCCCGTAGCTTTTCGCAGGCTACCGCGTCCTTCATCGCCTGTGATCGCCAAGGCATCCACCACATGCACTTGTTCGCTTGACCCTATAACGGGTGTGTCTCGGCCATGATTGCTCACGGCGAGGCTCACTCGCTACAGGTTGAGTATTCGTGTTGCGCCGTATTTCAAGGCAATCTTTCGATCACTTAAAAATACATTGATACAATCACAACCCTGATTCACCTACTTGACGGCCATCTCTGTCCGCGTTCGGATGAATCTCTTTACTACTTCTTCCTGATTGTTAAAGAACGACAGCCGGTATTTTCGCAGTGATGCGTCGTACCGCTCTGACTGGCTCAATCGCCAATGCAAAAGGTTCTGCTTCGTGCAGAACGCTGTGCATTGAGGATTGGTGGAGGATGACGGGATCGAACCGACGACCCCCTGCTTGCAAAGCAGGTGCTCTCCCAGCTGAGCTAATCCCCCAGTCACACATACTCAAGGGGATCTGCCCGCCACAGACAGTGGTGGGTCTGGATGGATTCGAACCATCGACCCCCGCCTTATCAAGACGGTGCTCTAACCGACTGAGCTACAGACCCCTGAGTCTGTCTTTCTTACAGCCGACAAGTGTGAGCGCTTAAAACGCAGTGAGCGATGAGCTCATGAAAGGAGGTGATCCAGCCGCACCTTCCGATACGGCTACCTTGTTACGACTTCACCCCAGTCATGAATCCTGCCGTGGTGACCGTCCTCCTTGCGGT
>NZ_JAMBPS010000169.1:0-859 GCF_024206515.1 Paraburkholderia sp. CNPSo 3281
ATGCCGGTAAGAACCGGCCGGGTCCCCTGAAAGATCTCGTCGTGCAGTCCCACCCGGATGGCCGACAGGTCGATGCTGTTGTTGATGGCCATCGCCCGCTGCGCGGCACGCTGGTGAACATTGTGCACGGTGCCCAGGCTGATGGACACGCCCAGCAGGTCGCTCATGAATTCGATGACGCCGCGCATCGAGGCGTGACCGATCATCGTCAGTGCGAGGATGACCTGCTCCAGCCATCGTCGGGTCACCCGCAGCGAGAACAGGACCTTGTCGGCGTCTTCGTCCATTTGCGTTGGCGAAAAGGCTTCATCCAGCGCGGCGCTCGCCTTGCGCATCTGGCGATAGACGAGTGGACGGCTGACACCGTGGCGGGCGGCCACGGCGCTGACGGGTTCAGCGCCCGCCAGGGCGCGAACGGCCATCATCTTGCGGTCGCAGCCAGCCGGTTTTACGGAAACAGGGCAGACGGATGAAGTCATGGGGACGCCAAAATTAAAGTGGGCCACATTACCCGCACTTTCATTTCTGCCCTGCCTGTGTAACGCCGGGATGAACCACGCCGGGTGTGGTGGATTTCAGGCAGCCCCTTTGCATCCGTTTCGATCGGCAGCATCTTCCATTGACACCCCATATAGAGCGCCTTCAGGACGTAGTTGAACATCCTCTGTAACGGCAACGTCGGCGGCGGGCCGCGCCGGCCCCGGCTCAGGTGCGGCAAGACAAATTGCCCGAACTGCGCTTCACTCAATTTCGTGGGAATCGCCTGCCGGCCATGGTTTGCAGCCATTTTCGCATCCGCAAAGCCCTGACTTTAACCGCTCCCCCCTCGCCAGCTCCGAAAGCCATTCCCGGTGGGGCT
>NZ_JAMBPS010000170.1:0-830 GCF_024206515.1 Paraburkholderia sp. CNPSo 3281
GGTCTGGTGCGCTTGCGGGGGCAGAAACTGAAGCTCTCGATTGCGCTCAAGGGGCTGCGCGTGGCGGCCCGTCCAAAGGACGACGAAGACGGTGTATTCGAGCTCTGGTTTGCCCATCACCGTGTCGCGACACTTGACCTGAAAGCAGCATTGCCGTGAGTATCAGGTGTCAACGATGTCCTCATACATGTGTCAATCATGTCTCCAGTCTGTACACCGCGGCAAAGAAAAGTAGGCAAAAGAAAGCCGCTCAAACCGCTAGCGCCTGCCACAGTTCACATCTCGCCGTAAATGGTGAATGGCTCCGGAGCGTCTGTCACCACTCGCCCCCAAACGGAGTGACAAGGCGCTCATCCTTCCGGCGGCGCTCCGCGCGCCGAAGGGCATAGCCAAAAACCGGCGGGGCACATGAGTTCTCGCGAATGCTCAGGCGTGCCACCCGGTTTCCCTTGCAGACCCAACCGCAGCGCGCGTAGCGAGCAGCGGGATGCATGACTGCCTTGTCACTTACTTTGGTGGTGCGAGGTGACAGACGCTCCGGAGCCATTCACCATTTACGGCGAGATGTGAACTGTGGCAGGCGCTGGCGGTTTGAGCGGCTTTCTTTGCCTCCTTTCTTTGCCGCGGCAAAGAAAGGAGGTGCCGCCCCGCACAGCAATGCTCTCAACTTAAGCCTTCGCATTACGCGAGTTTGTAGGCGAGATAGAAATGGGGCTTGGCCTTTCTGGGTGGCCTGGGACAGGAGCGTGACGGCTGTATTCGACATCGGGTGCGGTGAATCACCGAGAGAACCGGGGCGAGGCTGTCCAGGCAGCGCTGGATGCGCAGAA
>NZ_JAMBPS010000018.1:0-131019 GCF_024206515.1 Paraburkholderia sp. CNPSo 3281
ACAGCGTGCTGTGTTACTTCCAGGCTTCGCCACTTTAGTGCAGGCTCGCCGCGATACTCCGCCGAAACAGGTTCGTTAGCCTACGGACCGACAGTTCGCCTCCGGTTACTCCCCACCCCGTCTCACGACGACGCAGTTACCTTCAGCTACGGAGCTGTGGCCAACTCCGGCAGGGACTTGCACCCTGCAAATGGCACGCCATCACGGGCGTACACTAAACCGCTTACGCGGTAGGGGCTACGGTCCGCCTTGAGATCAGGCACAGCAAGGAAGCATGTCGACCGAGGGCGATCGTACGCGAAGATTGACCCGTGTTGGG
Source organism: Paraburkholderia sp. CNPSo 3281 (assembly GCF_024206515.1). Classification (NCBI taxonomy): domain Bacteria; kingdom Pseudomonadati; phylum Pseudomonadota; class Betaproteobacteria; order Burkholderiales; family Burkholderiaceae; genus Paraburkholderia; species Paraburkholderia sp. CNPSo 3281. The sequence goes on from NZ_JAMBPS010000018.1 coordinate 320, forward strand.
GTATCCGCCCTGACATTGCCCAGAACGCTCCGTCGGGGCAAACGAAGACTATCGCTCGAAACGAGCGTTGAAGAACTCTTCGATGCTTTAGTTATCTTGCACCGTAGAAATGACGGTATCGGTTGCTCGTGGACCAGAATTCGTTTGCGAGCAACCAGATGATTCGTGATTGGCAAACGAAGCCTGTTCAAACAAACTTGTTCTCGCGAATCTTCGCAAATAAAGCTGTCCTGGAAAATCGACCTGGCCGTCCGACTCCTTACACCATGAGGGTTTGCAGGCAACGCGCGTCCCACGCCAAGCGCGCTTTCGCCGCACTGTAAAAATTACCAGCACCCGTCCAGGTGACCTTCCAAACGCTGGACGCAAACGCCCCCTAAGAATCAGTCACTTAGCCATATTCGCTGCAAGTTTCGCAGGCGAATGTCGGCCCGCATCTGGATTGCGTTGCGCGAGCGCCGGCGCTTTGCATTGAAAGTGTTGCGCGCCAGTGGTTTCTCCCTGTACCTTGAGATCGCCTAAGCCGGTCACAAGGAACTAGCCCATGTTTAAGTCGAAACTACGCCGAGCGCTCGTTAAGGAGCGTCGAACCACGATGGATAGCCAGCGCTTCGATCGTGAAGCTTCCGCGCAGCGTCAGGCGGCTGGCCAGCCGCCGGAAGTCGAACCGAAATCGGATATACCACGCTTTGGTGAGCGCCCATCGCGCCACTGAGCGCTGACGCATTCGCGCGCTCGGATCGAACTCGGGCAGACTCGAAGTGGCGGGCGGCGACATCGGCTATTCGCCGATGACATTCGAAAGGTCGCTCGGGTTGACGTTGCGGGCTGCCGCCTCGCTGGCAAGCCATTCTCCATTAATCAGATTCCTGAACTGGCTCACGGCTTCATTTCCCCCAACGCAGCACGAGCGGATCGAGGCGCCGCGCCGTGTCGATGAGGCCGCGACGAACCTCGGGATGCAGCGCAGGCCACGGATGCCGCGGCGCCTCACACGCGATCACACCGCCCTCTTTCATCAGCGCCTTCGCCGTAAGGAAGCCGGCCTGCCGGTTCTCGTAGTTGATGAGCGGCAGCCAGCGCTGGTACTGCGCGAACGCGGCGTCTTGATCGCCTTTGCGATATGCCTCGATAACCGGGCGAATGCCGTCGGCGAAACCGCCACCCGTCATCGAGCCGGTGGCGCCCGCGTCAAGGTCCGGCAGCAGCGTGATACCTTCTTCACCGTCCCACGGCCCTTCGATCGCTTCGCCGCCAAGACGGATCAATTCCCGCAACCTCGACGCGGCACCGGCGGTTTCCATCTTGAAGTACGCGACGTGCTCGATCTCCTTCGCCATGCGTGCAAGGAACGGCGTGGAAAGCGGTGTGCCGGCCGCCGGGGCGTCCTGAATCATGATGGGAATGCCAACCGAGTCGGAAATCCGTTCGAAGAATGCTTGAATCTGCGCTTCGGGAAAGCGGAACGTCGCGCCGTGGTACGGCGGCATCACCATGAGCAACGACGCGCCCATTGCCTGCGCGCGGCGACTGCGTTCGATACACACCATCGTGCTTGTGTGCGTGGTGGTGACAATTACCGGCACCCGGCCGGTGACGTGCTCGAGCACCGTACGCGTGAGCACCTCGCGCTCTTCGTCCGAGATCAGAAACTGCTCGGAGAAGTTCGCGAGAATGCACAGCCCGTCCACACCCGAGTCGATCATGAAGTCGACGCAACGCTTCTGGCTTGCGAGATCGAGCGTGCCGTCCTCGTGGAACGTGGTCGGGACGACCGGGAAAATGCCGCGATAGCGGGGGTTCGAAAAGCCTGGCATACGCACCCTTACTCGATGATCTCGAACTGGTCGAGGAATTCAGTCTTCAGCGTGAGGCCGAGGCCCGGCACGTCGTCGCGCAGTTGCAGGAAGCCGTTGTCGGCAACGGGCTCGCCGTCGAAGATGTAATAGAACAGTTCGTTGCCAACCTCGACGTCGAACATCGGGAAGTATTCGCTCATCGGCGAAGCGACCGAGCTCATCGTTAGGTGGTAGTTGTGCATCTGGCCCGCGTGCGGCACCACGGGAACCGAATACGACTCGCACAGCGCATTGATCTTGTGCGCAGCAGTGATGCCGCCCACGCGATTCGTGTCGTACTGGACGACACTCACTGCACGCTGTTCGAGCAGTTGCTTGAAGCCGTAGAGCGTAAATTCGTGCTCGCCGCCCGAAATGGGAATGCTCGACGCCGCATTCAGTTCTGCATAGCCGTTGATATCGTCGGCGATGACCGGCTCTTCGAGCCAGCGCGGTTCGAACTTCTCGAGCTTCGGCAACATGCGCTTCGCGTACTCGAGATTCCAGCCCATGTAGCATTCGAGCATCAGGTCGTTGTCGTAGCCGATCACCTCGCGGATCGCCTCGACCGACTTGAGGTTTTCCTTCACACCGTGTTGCAGGTGAGCCGGCCCGTAGCCGAAGCGTATCTTGAAGGCGGCAAAGCCCTGATCGAGATACTTCTGCGCCTCGTTCTGCATTTCCTTGAGGTCGGTGCGATAGAGCTTGCTGTAGTAGCAGGGAATCTTTTCCTTGGTGCGTCCGCCCAGCAGCTTGAAGACAGGCTTACCCACCGACTTGCCGAGAATGTCCCAGATGGCGAGATCGACCGCCGAGATGGCGGCCATGCCCACGCCCTTGCGGCCCCATGCGTGGGTGCTGCGATACATGCGCTGCCACAGGTACTCGTAGTCCCACGGATCCTGGCCGATCACGAGCGGCGCAAGGTACTGATCGATGATCGCCTTGGCGATGGCCGGGGCGAGCGCCACGTTGCCGAGACCGACGATGCCGTCATCGGTTTCGATTTCGACCACGGTCCACGAATGAAAGCGGAACGTGCTCATGGTCTCCTGCGGCGCATATAGCAGGTCCATGGCGTTGGAGCAAAAGTTGCCTCGCGGCGGCACGGTCTTGCCCTTCCATTGAAAGAGGCGGGCACGTACTGATTTGATCTTCATAAGCGTTCTCAGGAGTACTTAGGTTGAGAAATGGGATCGTCGTCGTCATTGACAGCTACGGCGACTGTTACGTGATGCGCCGCCGGTGCCTGGCGGCTAGTTGCGCCGCGCCGCATCCATGCGGCATGCAATCTGCAGGGCCTGCCAGGTGGCCTCGTCGTCGGCGCGCACCTGCCAGGGCGCGCCCTTCTTTCAGGTGGTCGCCGATCGCACCTGCGGCTGCGCCGTGTGCGACGCGCGACGCATCAACATCAGCATCACGGCGCCCGCGAAGGCGACGCACGCGAGGCTCAACATGCCAGCGCGCGGGTCGGCGAACGCCTGCTCGGTCCAGGTCTTGAGGTTCGGTGCGACGAAGCCGCCGACATTGCCGAGGGAGTTGATGAGCGCGATGCCGCCCGCCGCGGCCACGCCGCCCAGGTAGTTGGTAGGCAAAGTCCAGTACAGCGGCTGCACGGAAACGAAACCGCTCGCTGCGAAACAGAAGGCGACGATGACGGGCACGAGGCTCGACGAGAGCGCCGAAGCCGCAATACCGCAACCGGCGCAGACCAGCATGAGCGCGGCCAGCCCGCGGTGCGTGCCAGTGCGGTCGGCAAGACGCGTGACCCACCAGGTCACGCCGAGTGCGCAAAGCCAGGGAATGGTGGTGAGCAGCCCCACGGCGAGGTCAACCTTGCCGCCAGAGAGTTCGGCAATACGCGTGGGCAGATAGAACACGACGCCGTATACGCTCATCTGCACGGTGAAATATACGAGGCAAAACGCGGCGAGCCGAGGGCTGCGGAACATGTCGCGCAGCGTCGCCGGGCCGTGGCTTAGCTTGGCCGCGTCCTCCTGCGACAACGCGTCGGTTAGTGCGCGGCGCTCGTCGTCCGCAAGCCAGTCTGCCTTGTCGGGACCGTCGTTCAGATAGAAGAACGCGATCACGCCCACGATCGAAGCCAGCAACCCTTCCACCACGAACATCCACTGCCACGGCTTCAGACCGAACGGCGCCTGCAACTGAAGCAAAAAGCCGGACAGCGGGCCTCCCAGCACCAGCGCAAGCGGCAAGCCGAAGTAGAAGACCCCCATGGCCTGCGACCGAACGTGCTTCGGAAACCAGTAAGTGAGGTAAAGGATCACGCCGGGGAAGAAGCCGGCCTCGGCGGCGCCGAGCAGCACGCGCAGCGCGTAGAAGGTGGTAGCGTCGTGCGCGAAGGCCATGCCCGCCGAAACGATGCCCCACGTCACCATGATGCGGGACATCCACAGTCGCGCGCCGAAGCGGTGCAGCGCCAGATTGCTCGGCACCTCGAAGATCGCGTAGCTGATGAAAAAGATGCCGGCTCCAAACGCGAATGCGGCGTTTGACAACCCCGTATCGGTCTGCAGTGTCGCCTTGGCGAAGCCCACGTTGGCGCGATCAATAAAGGCAATCACGTACATCAGCACGAGGAACGGCAGCAAGCGCAAAAGGCACTTGCGGATGGCGGCATTGCACGCAGGGCTGGCGACGGGGCTCAAAAGCATGTGGACTGTCTCCGGATACGCGTCGCGGCGCGGGCTCGTGCCCGGTGGCGACGTCTACGTTTTGGCTCGAAACTGGCGCAGGGGCCTGATTGGGGGAAAATATATGAGGGGGAGGCGATAAAATCCATTGACGTTTTTCTATGTCGTGATAACAATTATTGATATACCCTGCCGCGGGACGCCATCCGGCTGTCCGGCTGTGTCTCCTTCCTCTGCGTCAGCCCCGTGCGCCTCAGCCCTTCCACGATTCCGCCAGTCACGAGCCTCCAGAGCCGCCTGAAGATGCAGCACCTGCGTCTGCTGCTCGCGATCGAGGAGCGTGGTTCGTTGCGTCAGGCGGCGGACGCGCTCTCGCTCACGCAGCCGGCAGTGACAAAAATGCTGCAGGACATGGAAGCGCTGCTGGGCGTCACGCTGTTCGACCGGCATCTACGCGGCCTGCGGCCCACGCGCTTCGGCACGGCCGTCACGCGCTACGCCACGTTGGTTTTCTCGGACATGGCGAATCTTCGCGACGAGCTGGCGTCGCTCGAAACGGGCAAGGTAGGCAAGGTGCGCGTGGGCGCGGTCATGGCGCCCACGCCGGTGCTGATGGCGGAGGTGATCCGGCGGCTCAAGCGCGATCATCCGCGGCTGAACATGACGGTCCAGGTCGACACCAGCGACGTGCTCGTGCCGCTACTCGAGCGGGATCAACTGGATCTGGTGCTGGGTCGCGTGCCCGAGGGTTGGGATTCCAGCCATCTGGCTTTCGAGCAACTGGGCGACGAGCGGCTTGCCGTGGTCGTGGGATGCGATCACCCGCTGATCGACCAGAGCGCCCCGAGCTTTGCCGAACTGGCGACTTATCCCTGGATTCTGCAGCCCCGGCCGAGCCCGATGCGGGCGTTGATCGACCGCTCCTTCGCGGACGCAGGCGTTACGCCGCCGCAGAGCACGATCGAGACGGCGGCAATTTTGATGACGACGTCACTGCTGCCCGGGAGCGACCTGATCGCCGTCGTGCCGATGGCAGTGGCGGATTTTCATGCCCGCATGGGCTTGCTGCATATCCTTCCAGTGCCGCTACCGCGCAAGCTCGGCCCCTACGGCATCGTCACTCGCGTGGGAAGGCCGCCGAGCGCGTCGACGTCGTTGCTAATCGATGTATTGCGCGCCGTGGTGGCAGAGGGTCTGCAGTAGCAGTCGATAGTAACCCGACTGACATGGCAAAAACGAGCTTTACGTAGCGTGCCGACTGTCCAGATGCTCGCCGATTGATTTCAGCCTGCCCCGGTCCACTTTGCCTAACGAATTGCGCGGCAACTTGTCATCGCTCGCAACCCGGGTGGACAGGTCGAGCAATACTTCCTCGACCTGCGTCGCGGCTTCGGTCAGTTCAACAAAACCGATTACGCGCTGACCGAGGACGGCATCCGGCACACCGACTATCGCTGCCTCGCGCACGCCGCGATGGACAAGCAGCGCGTCCTCAACTTCGACTGGCGAGATATTCGACCCGCCACGGACGATCAGGTTTTTCTTTCTGGCGACGTACCAGAAATCGCCGGCCTCGTCCTGTCTCAGCACATCGCCCGTGGCCCACCAGCCATCCTTGCGTGCGTCGTCGATGTGTCCGGGCCCATGCCAGTAGCCGACGAACATGTTCGGACCGCGCAGCAACAGCTCGCCCGCTTCGCCGCGTTTGACGGTGTTGCCTTCTGGGTCGACGAGGCGGACCCGGTTCATGTCGACCGCACGGCACCGTATTATGTTGAAGCTAGTCGAGTCTTTTTCTGGCATTCCATAAATGCTTCAGCGTTTCACGCTATGACGCGTCAAAATTAGGGAAATCATTTGGATTCCTGATCGCATCGGGTCGACTCAAGGTAAAAATTAAACCAGCCATTAACGCCAGCCACTGCCCTGCAGGATCGGAGATCGTCAGCTGGCGTGGATCCAAACGCAAGCTGGAAACTTCCGTCTGCTGATGAATGACGGATGTAGAGTATTGGCTGCCTGCGGGAATGATAATCAGCAGGTCTTTCATAAGGCTCATTCACGAAGAAAATCGATCGCTGGATAGAAGTGACCGAACTACACGTTGAGCTCGACGAATGGCTTACATGGCTGGGTCGGAGCTTCGACCGTCGAGCGGCGAATGAACGGTTGCGGATGTTTGCGTTCGCGACATGTATTGCCCCGGGCGCTATTCCGCTACGGTTTGAAGTGGTCCATTCGCTTGCTCTCGAAGGCGCTAACGACGAAATCGACAAAAACACGTGTCTTGGCCGAAATGAGCGTTCGCGATGCGTAGTAGAGCGAAATTGTGCCGGCGTCCGCGTACCAGTCCGGCAGCAGCCGAATCAGATCTCCGCGCTCCAGGTCGGGCAGCACATCGACCAACGCGATCAACGACATGCCCAGGCCAAGACGCGCGGCCTCGCGCATCGCCGCGGGATCATTCACGACGATGGTTTCCGTGAACGTTCCCGGCACCTCAATACCGTTGCCATTCCGGAACATCCAGCGGCGAATTCGCCCCGTTTGCGGCGAGCGCATGGCGATGCCGTTGTATGCAGCGAGTCCCGAAGGATCGGCCGGCAGCGACCGACCGGACATATAGGCCGGCGAGGCCACGGCGACGATATGCACCGGGGCCAGCGCGCGTGATACGAGACCGGGGGCGAGATTGAAGGCACCGCCGATGGCGGCGTCGTAGTTCTCGGCGATCAGGTCCACGGGCCGGTTCTCGAAGTGCCATTCCGGCTTGATTCGCGGGTACCTTGCAAGGAAAGGCGGCAGCAAAGGCAGGATATGCGTGACGCCAAACGTTGGACTCAAGCTGACTTTCAAGACGCCTGACGGCTCGCTGTTGTGGGCTGCGGCCTCGGCAATGGCGGCCTGGAGCGCATCGAGATTACCGTCGATCGAAACCAGGAACCGCTCGCCGGCTTCCGTGAGCGTGAGTTTGCGGGTCGAGCGTTGAAACAACCGTACGCCCAGGTTGCGTTCGAGCATCGCCACGTTTCGGCTGACCGCCGCAGCGGTCAGCCCCAGCCTGCGCCCCGCCTCTGAAAAGCTGCCGCCTTCCGCCGCCCGTACGAAGGATTCGAGGTTTGCCAACGTTTCCATATGGGTCGACGATCTTCAACGATTGCTTGAAGCGGAAACAAAAGAATACCCACTAATCGCGGCGCAACAAAGGGCCTATCTTCGCTCCACACCCTCTCAACCTGGAGTGAAAGCATGAAAGGCATCGTTCTCACCGCGTTCGGCGACCCAGCGAAAGTCCTCGAACTGAGGACCCTTCCCGATCCGACGCCGCCGGGACCCGGTGAGGTCGTGGTCCGCGTGACCAGACGCAGCATCCATCCCGGCAACCTGGCGATGGTCCGCGGGCGCTTCAACATCCCGCTTCCGGCAGACGGCTTCGTGGTGCCGGGAGGCGATGGCGTAGGCGTCGTCGAAGCCGTGGGCGAAGCTGTGGGCCCCGCACAGAGCGTGAAGCCGGGTGCACGAGTGATCTTCTATCCCAGCCCGGGCGCCTGGGCAGAGCGTCTCAAGACGCGCGTCGAACTGGTGACGCCCATCCCGGACGACCTGTCGGACGCCATCGCTGCCCAGTTGCTCCCGAACACGGTGATCGCCCTCATGCTGCTACGTGCCGCAAAACAGGCAGTGCCGGACGCAGGGTGCGAGACGCCGATCTTGCTGACCGCTGCCGGGTCCTCCGTGGCGCGCATCCTCGCGGTTGCCGCCCGCCGGCGTGGCTTGAAGGTCGTAAGCGCGGTACGCAGCAGAAACGGCGCGAACGCCCTGTCCGAGCGGTTTCCGGATTTGACCGTGGTTTCGACGGCCGATACGGACTGGGCCGACCAGGTCCGCCGGGCCGCAGGTGGGCGGCCGCTTCAGGTCGTCATGGATCCGATAGGAGGCGCGATGGTGAGCGATCTTGTCCGGCTGCTCGGCGACGGCGGGGCCCTGCTGTTTTACGGCGGACTCGTGCCGGAGCCCATTGCACTCCCGTCCGTCCAGCTGGCGCATCACGAGATCATGTTCAAGGGCGTTTCGAGCTCGCGATGGCTGCAGACCACGTCGGCCGAGCAGCGCCGCGAGGACGTGGCGGAGGCGATCGAGATCGGCCGCGCGGCGCCCGAACAATTCGAGCTGGAGGCCGACTACGATCTGTCCCGGTTCATCGAGGCGATCGCGCACATCGAGCGGGCGGATCGCAGTGGAGCGGTCCTGATCAGCTCGGATTCGTGAGGTGGAATTGCTGGAATCGACGGACTGAGCACAAGCATCCCTGAGCACGACCACCGCACCCAAGGCGATCGCCGCGTTACCGGCCTGAACTCCGGCCACACACAAATGGCTTTGTGCGCAAGACATCTTCGAAGCCAGCAAGTGCGGCAGCAGCGTTCCCTGAGTCGATGGATGACAGCTCGAGCTGCTTCTGGGGTTGTCCGCTCCCCCCTGCAAAGAACACCCACACGCCGGGCTATATCGCCGCTATACAATCATCTATATCGGTGTTATATTGGTGGTATGGATACACGGACCACCCTGCTTGCTGCGGCGCTGAAAGTTCTCGAAGAAGAAGGCGAGGCGCAGTTTTCGACGCGCGCGGTCTGCTCCCTGGCGGGAGTCACCGCGCCGACGCTATATCACCACTACGGCAGCGCCGACGGTCTGCTAAGCGCCGCGATGGCGGAGGCGTTCGCGCAGTTTCTGGAAAGCAAAAATGCAGCCGCGCAATCGCCCGATCCCGTGACCGTCCTGCGCGATGGCTGGGACGATTACGTGCGCTTCGCAGCCGCACGGCCCAGACTCTACGCGGCGATGTTGGGACGTGTTCTGCAGGGGGCGCAGATACCGGCTGCCCAGCAAGCTTTCGCACTCCTCATCGAGCGCGTTTCTGCCATCGCCGCCGAGGGGCGGCTCGCGCTCGCGGTGGAAGTCGCGGCGGACGTGATGTGGGCGTCGGCTAACGCAGCTTCTCTGCTCTATGTCACGGCGCAACTGCGCCATGCGGCGGCACCCACGTCCGCCGTTCTCGAGGACATCCGCGAGAACGCCATGCGCGCCATTCTGACAACAGACACAACGGATACGAAAGGCTGAACGACCATGAAAATCCTTGTCACTGGAGGCTCCGGCCTGCTCGGCAGCCGCTTGCTCCCCGCACTCGCAGCGGCAGGCCATCAGGTCTTTGCGCTTGCGCGCTCGGCGTCGTCCCGTGAAAGGGTGCAGGAACTGGGCGCTCAGCCTGTCGATGGCGATCTGGAAAACCGCGCGCCTCTGGTACTGCCCGCGCTTGATGCCGTAGTTCACGCGGCGGCCATGTTTCGCTTCTCCGGACCGCGCGCGCCGTTCTTTCACGCAAATGTGGATGGCACCGCGAGACTGCTGGCAGCGGCAGAGCAAGCTGGCGTGGCGAGTTTCGTTCATATCAGCGCGGCAGGCGTCATCATGGACGAATCCGGTTCGCCCATCCGTCATGCAGACGAGAGCGCGCCTACTTTTACGCAGCACTTTTCGGCCTATCTGGCGAGCAAGGCGCAGGCCGAGCAGATCGTGCTGGCTGCCAACAAGCCGGGTTTTCGCACCATCGCATTGCGCCCGCCGGCACTCTGGGGGCCGGGTGATCCGTTCAGCCGCGAACTCCCCCGTGCTATCAAGTCAGGCCAGTTCGCTTTCATCGACGGTGGTGACTATGCGTTCTCCACTTGCCACGTGGATAACGTCGTCGAAGCCGTCCAGTGCGCGCTGACACGCGGCGAAGGTGGTCGCGCCTTTTTCATCACGGATCAGCAGACGCAAACGTTCCGCGAGTTCATCGCTTTAATTGCAGGCGTGCAGGGTCTTTCCGTCAGGCAACTGCGTTCGATGCCCTACTGGCTGGCCTCAGCCTCAGGGCGGTTGATGGATGCCGTCTGGGCCATTCGGCGGAAAAACAGCGACCCGCCCCTGTCGCGTTCAATGGTGCGCATGATCGGGCAGGAATTCAGTGTGAGCGATGCTGCGGCACGTCGCGAACTGGGCTATGTCGGAATGACCTCGCGTGACGATGGCTTGCGCAGCTATGAGGTCGCGCATTCTCCTGGAGCGTGATCCTCGGCAACATGCTCGCTGGAAATCCCACACCGTCTCTGTTATCCGACTCGTCCCTTGATTTGCATTTACAGGTCGTTCGCGGCAGTTCCTGTGATGGTGTAACGGCAGGCATACGGGGCGGCTACGGAAGTCCGGCATTGGCGCGGGATCGCCCGGTTGAAGGCGCAACAGTCGTTGCGGCCCTTCGACCAGGAACGGTCCTTCGACTTTACGCGGATAGTCACTCGAACGTCGCTTCCTCATCCCGTAGCGGACTTTTAGGTGATCCGTTAGTTGTGCTAGTTGATTCCATTCGTCGAGCTCAACGTGTAGTTCGGTCACTTCTATCCAGCGATCGATTCTCTTCGGGAATGAGCCTTATGAAAGACCTGCTGACTATCATTCCCGCAGTTGATCCGAGCCGCGCCCCAGACGGCGCGGCGATCCTGTGGCTGCAGATGCAGGACATGCCGTCACGCCTCTCGGGGGACGCCGCGGGCGAGATTGAGGTCCCGCAGGACGGCCGCTGGACCGAGGCCGTGCGTGAGCAGGTGGCCGACCGCATCCAGCGGCGCCTCGAAACGGTGATGCCAGGGCTCGCCACCAGGATCGTGGGCCGGCGCGCCTACTCACCCGCGGACCTCGAACGCCTGAACTGCAATCTCGTGGGCGGCGACCCCTATTCGGGGGTATGCTCGCCAGACCAGTTCTTCTGGCTGCGCCCGTTCGCGGGCGTCTCAGGTAAGCGCGGGTATACCGCGCGGCGGCTCGGGTTGGATGGTCGCAAACCAGCTCAGTTGACGAGGCATCGACATGGTTACGGACCTTGCACGCTCGTGGTTGACCTGCAGCGCTCCTGTGACTGCCGCACAGGCCGCCGGCCGGCCGCTCGTGGCGCTGGAATCGAGCATCATTGCCCACGGCATGCCCTACCCGGAGAACGTTCGCACTGCTCATGAAGTGGAGTCCTTGATCCGAGACGCGGGCGCTGAGCCCGCGACTATCGCACTGATCGGTGGGCGAATCCACATCGGCCTAACGGACGACGAACTGGAACTGATCGGCCGCTCGGACCGGGTACATAAGGTCAGCCGCCGTGACCTGCCGGCCGTGCTGGCCGGAGGCGGGCCCGGCGCCACGACGGTGGCTGGCACGATGATATGTGCCGCGTTGGCCGGCATTGAGGTCTTCGTCACCGGAGGCATTGGCGGCGTACACCGGGGTGCGCCGGAGACCTTTGACATCTCGGCCGACCTGCAGGAACTGGCGAAGACCTCGGTGGCGGTAATCTGTGCCGGTGCGAAGTCCATCCTGGACATCGGGCTCACACTGGAATACCTGGAAACCCATGGCGTCCCGGTACTCAGTTGCGAACAGGACAATTTCGCGGCGTACTACACGCGTGACAGCGGCTTTCGCGCGGACTTCAGGCTGGACGACCCGGCGGAGCAGGCGCGGTTCATCCGCACCAAGTGGGACCTCGGCCTCGAGGGCGGTGTGGTGTTGAGCACTCCGGTGCCGGTAGCGGCAGCGATGACGTTCGAAGAGATTGACGCGCTGACTCAGCAGGCGCTCGACGAGGCCACTGCGAAAGGAATCACCGGTAAGGCCGTGACCCCCTTCCTGCTGGCGCGCATCACGGCGTTGACAGGTGGACGCAGCCTCGCGACAAACATCGCGATCGTGAAACACAATGCCGAGGTCGGGGTACGGCTGGCGCTGGCGTTGGCACGCGTAGAGCGCGGGACAAGCGCGGCGTAGCCACCGGAACGTCGGGTCGCGACCAGACTGCGCGGCAGCTTCCAACGACCGCCCCTGGCGTGCGCCGTGAAAAGGGAGTGCGCTCTCGCCGGCGCCATTGGCATCCGCAAACCTTGCCATCGCGCGCTGCAGGTGCTACATGGCATAGGCCCTTCGTTGCTGGGTTGTGTTCGCTCGCGCATCCATTGCCGTATTGCCCTCGACATCAACATATCGATGTGAAGACCGCGTCATTTCGTGAAAAGCTCTTGCGCTATCAGTAGGCGTAGGTTCAACTGCGCTCAAGCTACCGCGGCAATTCGGCACGGCGATAATGGTGAAACGCCAGGGCTAGTTAGCGAACGTTATAGTTTTGCCTACATTCTTACGGCGGTACAGTTGACTAACGATTCAAGCAGCAGTCCCACCTGACCGTCGAAGTTCGATACTGCTGTGCGCCTGTGAAGTCAGAAAAATTCAGACACGGAAGCCCCAGGGTGCCCCGGGGCGGGTAGCCGAACCGCCGCCTTCTTCCTCTCCGAAGCAGGCGGGCAAACGCTCCACGCACCATCGTCGTGCCGAAAGAAGAACAGTGCTCTGGCCCCGTCTGCGGTCGCGACGTACACATAGCGACTACCGCCCCATCGTGTACGACCGAACTCAATCACGTGAACCGGTAGTGCTGGTACTGGAGCTAGCCATTTTTCGACCTGACAGCGTAGAGACTTTTCATCCGAGCTTTTCATGTTCCCCTCCGGCAAGTCCGAGGGCCGATGACGCTGGAGAGAGCGTATCCACTCCCCCCAGTTCGAGCCTTGTCTAACGTCGGCGAAAGCGTTACTGGCCGATTTTCCGGCTTACGTGATTCTCCTGCTGGTTTAGCACGTAGTCCTCTCGCCGGGTGATATGGCCGCTGTTCTGGGTTGCCATGTCGCGCTCCTCCTGCCGAATCCGACGGTCATCGCTATGGAGTCTCGCCGCCTCGGCGTGCGACATTTCCCCTTCGCGCACCTCCTGGTGAATGCGTCGGTCCTGATTCGCCAGGCGATGATTCACCTCTGCGCGACGTGGATGCGTTGCATCCCAGCTGGTCTGCGCGGACGCGGTGCCTGCGAATGACAAAGCAAGTACAGAAACAGCCGCGATTTTGTAGGCAACGTTGTGCATGTTCGTCTCCGATTCCATTGAGGGGACGGCATCTCGCCGTTCACCTCCTCAACGTCACGGACGACCACCATGTTGACTGACGAGTTGTGAGTTCTGAAACCGATTATTTCGCGTGAGACCGGATGTCCGAACTGGTTCGTGGACCGGCCAGATGTTTCAAATTACACGTCTCGTTACACACAAACACATCAGTAATTTGCGCTCCAAATATATTGCCTTCACTACCGACAAGTGAGGAACGTATGAAGCGAATTTTTGCGCTGGTGTTGATGGCTGCTTGTCTCGCAACCGCGTTGAGCGGCTGCATCGTCGTGCCTGCAGGTGGCTACTACCACCGCTATTAACTTGTCCAACTTTCTGCAACGTGCATGAAGGAGGACGTCGCTCCCCGCCCCGCTCACCCTGGGGGAAAAGTAACAAGACTGGATGCGTGGCGAGAGAGGAGTCCGTTCGATCTCCTCCTCCGCGCGCTAGACGTCGTACTGCCTTTGCCACGCTCGACAAGGAGATGCCAAAGGTACGTCGCATCACGGCACTCGGTGGCGGTGCAGCCGCCAAAAGCGTGTCGGAAAGCCGTTCGCTAGACACAGCATCGATCGGACCAAAAATTGGCGGCGCGATTTACGGTCTCGTCTCTCTCTCGTCGACGACATCGAAGAGGGCTCGCACAACGTAACGAGATGGTGGGTGCTTGGCAGAGAGATGCCTGCTGCCACTGGCAACGACAAGACGTCGCTGCTTGTGGACGTGGCGGATAACGACTTCTCCTCTTTACTCGAAGACATGACGGCGCGAAGCTCAAAATTCCTGCCATCGATGAACGGCCGAGCAAGAGAACGTTAGACACCCATCACTACCTTATAGAGGTGGAGGGGCACGCAAAACTTGGCGCATTACGGGAATTTTTCCAATCAAACACTCAAATCAGGGTGCCTGGTACGTACGCGCGCAAATACTGAGAGTCGAGAGTCGCTTACCAGGAGCGAGGCCGTGGCTGCCCTTGCGATCGAGATGACTAAAGCGCCCGGGCTCCTCGACCGAACCATCGCTCCGAAGAGCAGGCTGCGCACGATGACGGCGTTTTCAAGCTGGAAGCTCATCGGACCGGAGGCATATCGTTTGCCGCCCGCTTAGATGCATCCGAAACGGCGCATCAAGTTTTCAACTTCAATTTCAATGGACTTCTCGTGATAGTACCGGCGATTCTTGTTCTCAAGGCGCTGTGCAAACCCAACGCAACCCTATTTGAGGACTTGTTTCGCCCCGCCTCGGACACTTTCGATTGCGAGCCACCAGATGACGATGTAGCGCATGCCGAACGAAGCGGGCTCCATCGAGGAGCCCGCGTGCTTCATAAATCGAGGAGCCGGCTCAAGTCTGTTTAGCCCACAGATCGTCGATCGCGCGGATCGCCAGCAGGTATCCGTTTGCTCCCGCCCCGCATATTACGGCCGTGGCGGCCACCGAAATCGTCGAGTGACGATATTCCTCCGAGCGTTGGTGGATGTTGGTGATATGCAATTCCACAACCGGCCGGCGGATGAGCTTGACTGCGTCGAGCACCGGAATCCGGCCGAACGAAAAGCCGGCCGCATTGAGGATCAGCGCGGCGTCCTGCAGGAACGCTTCCTGAATCCAGTCGACCAACTCGCTTTCGCTGTTCGTTTGACGAAATACGCAGTCGAACTTGAGAGCGTCTGCCAGCGTGAGGCAGTTCTGT
The DNA here is from genome assembly GCF_024206515.1 of Paraburkholderia sp. CNPSo 3281. Lineage (NCBI taxonomy): Bacteria > Pseudomonadati > Pseudomonadota > Betaproteobacteria > Burkholderiales > Burkholderiaceae > Paraburkholderia > Paraburkholderia sp. CNPSo 3281. The sequence continues at coordinate 15,538 of NZ_JAMBPS010000018.1, forward strand.
TCGATGTCCTTCAGCGTGGTGGTGCCATAAAGATGCGGCTCCCTCGCGCCCAGCATATTCAGGTTGGAGCCGTTGAGGATGTAGAGTTTGCGAGTCATGGTGTCAATGTGTTGAAGAGCGTTCCAGGGCCGTGTCCCTGGTTTCGCGGGATATTGCGATCGTCAGGAAGGAGATCAGGTTCAGCGAGCCGCAAACCGCTACGATGGCCCACGGGGAGCCGTTAAAGGCATTGAGTAGCGCCACGGCAACGATGGGCATCGGGCCGCCGGTGAGCAGGTTGGCTCCCGAATACGACAGCGCGGACCCGGTGTAGCGCGCCTCGGTCGGGAATGACTCGGCGAACCAGACCGGCTGGATACCGCTCTGGAACTGTGTGAAGCCGAGGAAGGCGCCCATCACTGCCATCGTCATGGCGATCGAGTTGTGGTTGAGGATCGGGAAGTAAATCAGGCAGCAGATCAGTGTGCAGGACGATCCGATCATCAGCGCACGTTTGCGTCCGATCCGATCGCTCAGATAGCCGCCCGCCAGTGCGCCCACGATGGCGCAGACATTCGCCACCATCAGCAGCATGAAGCCGGTCTGCCTGGGTACGCCGAGGTGCTTCGTCAGGTAGCTGAGCGAGAAGACCACGATCAGATAAAACAGCGCGGCCGGGCCGCAGAAGAACAGCGTCAGGCGGAGCGCGGTGCGCCAGTGATATTTGAAGACGGTGCCGAGCGGATTGGCGGCGCGTGTCGATGCGCCAGTCCTCTTGAGCGCCTCGAAGGCCGGAGTCTCGCTAACCTTCCTGCGGATATAGATGCCCAGCAGCACCAGAACAAAGCTCGCGAGAAACGGAACTCGCCAGCCCCAGCTATCGAAGTCGTCCGACGAAAGCAACGCGGCCAGGGTAAAGAGCGAGAAATTGGCGAGGATCTGGCTGAGCGGCGAACAGATGCCAAGCAGACCTGAATACCAGCCACGGCGGTTAGCAGACGCATGCTCCACCGCCATCAGCTGCGCACCCGTCGATTCGCCGCCAAGCGCGAAACCCTGAATGATGCGAAGCGACACCAGCAACGTCGGCGCGAGGATGCCAACCTGGTGGTAAGTGGGCAGCAAGCCCATCAGGAACGACGACGCGCCCATCACCGACACGGTGATCAGCATCAGTTTGCGGCGTCCCCAACGGTCCCCGAGCATCCCGCAAATCACCGCGCCGAGCGGGCGTGCGGCCAACCCTGCCCAGAAACTTGCGAGAGACGCGAGCAGCGAGGCGGTCGGGTCGAGCGACGGGAAAAACAGCTTGGGAAAGATCGTGGCCGCGACCACGCCATAGAGCGCGAAGTCGAACCATTCGAGCGCGGTACCGACAGTTGCCCCTGCTACTGCCCGACGCGCCATCAAGTGAGCCTGCGCAGACCGTCCCTCCGCGGCAAGGTCCGAATCAGCAAAAAATGACATGTTGTCTCCTGAATTCTTGATATGTCGATGCGTTCGTTTCTGGCGACGAACAGGTGCTATTGTTTGTGCTGGACAGGCGGGGCGTTCCGTACCGGAACTGCATCTCATAATATGGAAACCAGCGAAAGATGTCGCTTAGAAACGGCCTAAGAATTCTCGATCTGCTGGCGTCGCAGGGCGAAGGTGCAGGCCTCGTGGCCATTGCCGATGCCTTGTCTCTGCCGCGCAGCACCTGCCACCGGCTGCTCGCCGAACTCGTTGAAGGCGGGTATGTCAGGCAACGGGTCGATCACAGCCGCTACATCCTGACAATGCGCATGACGTCGAACGGACTCGAATTCCTGAGTCTCACGGGCATCGCAGATATCGCCCAGCCGATCATCGAACGCGTCGCTGCGCAGACCGGCGAACTCGCGCGACTGTCGCTGGTGGATGGCGAAGCGATCATCTGGGTCGGGAAGGCGGACGGACACCGCACCGGCTTCCGCTACGACCCCGACATGGGCCAGGCCGCACGACTTTCATGCACCTCGACCGGACACGCATGGCTCATGACGATGACCGATGAACAGGCGGCCTTGCTAGTCTTGAAACAAGGCTTCGGACAGCCGAATGAGTTCGGACCCAATGCGCCGACGACACTAAAAGCGCTGCTCGGTTTCGTGCATGCGGCGCGCGTGCGTGGCTACGCGATGATCGACGAGGTGTTTGCCCCGCGCATGTCGGCAGTGGCGACGCCCGTGGTGAGCGGCTCACGCTGCGTCGGCGTCATCAGCCTGGCGGGTCCTCGGGTGCGACTAACGACCGAGAAGATTCACGAGTACTCGGGACTGCTACGCGAGGCGGCCAATGAGCTGGCCCAGTTGAGCAATATGGCGGGATTCTCACATCGGCCGCCGCTCGGAAAGGGATGAGGACGCAGAATTCAGTCAATATTTAAAAAATATCTAAGGTCACACTGAAATGCAACCGCAATACAGCCGGGTACCAGCATCGGCGTGCCGTTTCCTGCCCTACCCAATATCCCTGTCACTTGAAGAATTTCAGGCTCACCTCGCGTGCCGGCGTCGCGGCCGACGCCGCAAAGCAGCTTTTCAAAAGCTTTGACGCGTCCGACGATGATCAGGTGTCGCTGAGTGAGTTTGTTGAGGGAGTGAGCAAGAGTATCGAGAGCGGAAGCCAGGTGTTCAATGACCTCATGGATTCCTATACGAGGGATGCGAACGGGAATCTGGATCTAGCCGCCACCGACAACTTCCTTAGCGCCGGTGTGGCAGCAGAGACGGCTTTCTGGAAAAACCTCAGTCGGTGAATTGGAGTTTGCCGCAGTAGCGTCGCGAGCGCCGCCTCAGGCACCCGATCCTGCATTTGTCGGAAAGGCGTGAAGCAATAGCGGCTCGGAAATGGAAAGCGTAGGCATCCCGTGCCGAGGCCGGTCAAGTCGCCGAGTAAGCCCGAAGCTCCTTCTCGGTTCGGGCTGAATCAGGATCGTCGATAGAGTCAACTGCCTCGATAGCTCGCACGTAGTCTTCAGGCAAATTCGCCTCCCTCGCGCCCACCAATACGTGCTGCTTGTACCAGTGGTAGGGCTGAAGACCCGGCTGCTTCTTCGTAGCGACGTAGGTCAGCGCATACACTCCGCCAGTCGCGGTCTCAACCCGGACACTCAAAGGCTCGTAACCCTTACCCGCTCCTTCGAATGTGTCGAGCGCCTCCCGTTCGCCAGGCACGACCGAGAAAATGACGCCATAGACTCTGTCACCAACGTTTCCCGTGTGCTCACAATCGCATTTTCCCGAGCCGTCTTTCTTGCTCAATTTGTCGAACGCGAGTTTGTAGCCAGTCACGAACCCCGTGGTGACAACCCTCGCTGACGGCAGCCTCGCGATGAGGCGTCGTATCGACATGTTGGAGCCGTACGCGAAATAGGTAAATTCGCTGCTCGAGTGCATAGCTGTGATTGCCCTCGTGACAACTGAAGTGGGACATAACGCACGGCAAGCCACCTGCAACATCCCACACGGCGGCACGGTATTAGCGTCAATACGTGTTCAAGGAAAGCGGAATCGGAACATGAATGTAGCCACCTTCCACGTCGCCGTAAGCATATGTGCGCCCTTCAACCAGGTATCTCGCGGTCAGCGCACACAGCGCGGCATCGAAGTCATCAATCGATTTCAAGCCAGAGGCGTCGATCATAGCGCTTTCGAGTACTTCAGGCCGTTGCCGGCGCTTCTCCTTCGCAGACGTCCCCTCCTTGCCGCGCAGAGCACAGGTCACGGCATGGGGAAACGTTTCGAAGCTAACACGCCCACCCTGGAAATCGCGAGATGACAGCAGCGGAAAGTCGGAAGTAAAGACCTGGTAAATGACTTCTCCGTTGAACATCCACCGGTAGAAGCGACCCGGATTCTCATCGGCCCGCGTTCGGGTTGGCGTGGCGAATGAAAAGATGCGTTGACGCGCAAGCTCCCTTTCCGCACGCCGCCCTTCGCCTTCGACACCCCAGTGGCAAGGCGCGTCGATCCCAACGGCCTGGACGCCGTACTCGAGGCACGCTTGCAGCATCTCCTGCGGGGTTTTCGTATCGGCAGGCCGGAAAGCACGGCTGCCTTCCAGAATGACCAGATGGCAGCCCTTCTTGTCACCGCCCACGTCGATGCCAGCAACCGTCCGTGTATTCACGCGGTCCCCGCCACGAGTAACAAGTGCTGAACCGGGCTGGAAGCAGGCTTCCGGAGCCCGGTGTGTGCCACTCAGGCCGCAGCGGCCGTGCCCACGACTTCAGTGGCCGCCGCAGGTGCGGCAACTTCGACGGGCGCCGTCGATTTCACCACTAGCTTCGGCGCACGGGCTTTTCGGACGACAGGTGATTTCGCCGCTGCGCCGTTCTTCGGTGCAGCTTTGCGTGCCGGCGATGCCGCCGCCTTCACAGATACCTTCTTGACAGGAGCCTTTTTCGTTGCAGCGTTCTTTTTTACAGCAGCCTTCTTCGCTGCCGGCGCCTTGGCCGTCTTGGCTGCAGGCTCCGCCTTTTCAATCAAAAACTTCGACCGGTCCTTCGCGCCTGCGAGCCATGCCGGTGCGATGCCACGACCGGACCACGTCGCGCCGGTTTTCGGGTCACGATATTTCGGCGGCTGCGGTCCGCGCACGTAGTTACCTGCCTTAGGCGCTTTCACAGCAGCGGCCGATTTCGGCGCCGCGCCGGCAATCAGGAACTTGCTTCGGTCTTTTGCATTTGCAATCCACGCGGGAGCGCGACCATGGCCGGTCCAGGTCGCGCCGGTTTTGGGATCGCGATATTTCGCTGCCGACGGACCCTGCTTCGCAGCAAGGGTCGCGCCCGGCGTGCGGCCGCGCCGCTTGCCGACAAATGCCTCAATGTCAGCAACCGTCACGACATGCTTGTCCATCAGGCCGCGAATCTTCTCGAGTACCACCGACGATTTCGTTGTCGCCAGCGATTCTGCTTGAGCCTGCAGCTTTGCGATTCTTGCCTGAATCGATTGGAGCGTAGCCATCCGTGGTTTTCCTTTGAAAAGTTAATTTTTTCCACTATGCCACATCGGACGACGAATACAACATTTGGTGTCGAATTAGTTTGCGCCAGGCAGTGGGAAACATTACTTACTATTTCCAGATCGACAAGTCGTCTGACTATCGGTGCGGAAGTGCCGCCGTGTTCTTAGGTCTCGTCAATTCAATTCAGCGTGTTCTTACTCGTTATGCGAAAGCAGGCGAGTACGCGATTTGAACATAGGAATACCGATAGGCTCTCGCGCGATACTTCATGTTTTACCTGACCGATAGCATCAGGTTCTCATATCCCTCGATGCTCATCAGAGCCATCGCGCGCTCCGTTCAATACGTATGTTCAGCAACCACACGAGCCACCGTCTCCAGCGACCGCTCGAGCGTGGCCAGATCGACGGAACCGATTGCGAGGCGAATGGCGTGAGGCACGTGAGGCGAAGTCGAAAACGGCAGCGCGGTCGTCACGGAAATCCGTTCGCGCATCAACGCCATTGCGATCGCGTCGGCGCGGACCTCGGGTTCGAGTGGCATCCAGATGAAGTACGACGCTGGGTGCCCTATTCTCTTGAGCGGACCCAGAACCTCGGCGGCGAGGCGCTGACGTATCGCGGCATCGCGCCGCTTCTCGTCTTCGAGCCTCGCCGCCGTGCCGTCTTCCATCCAGCCGCAGGCGATGGCCGTCATGGTCGCCGGCGTGTTCCACGTCGTCGCCCGGATCGCCCGCTCGAGCCTCGGCACCCAATCGCGCGGTGCGTGGATGAAACCGATGCGCAGACCCGTCGCAACACTCTTCGACAAGCTCGACACATAGACCGTCGTCTCCGGCGCGAGCGATGCCAACGGCGGCGGCGCATCGTCTGCCAGGAACGCATAGGCGGCGTCCTCGATCAGAATCAGCCCATGTCGTCGTGCGATGGCGGCAAGCTCGCGGCGCCGCGTCGCGCTCATCACCCAGCCGAGCGGATTATGAAGGGTCGGCATGGTGTAGACGGCGCGCACTTTTCGTCGCTTGCACAGGGCCGCCAATGCGTCCAGATCCGGGCCGCGTCCGGCGGCGGGGATCGGTGCGAGTTCCAGTCGGCAGGCCTCGGCGGCCAGCTTGAACCCCGGGTAGGTCAGCGCGTCCACCGCCACCACGTCGCCGGGTTCGAATAACGCCATCGCCGTCGTCGTCAGTCCATGCTGCGCGCCGCTCACGAACAGCGTGGTTTCGGCGCTGGCTTCCAGGCCCCGGCGGGCCAGGTGTCGCGCCGCCGTCGCCCTTTCGTGTTCGCGCCCGCCGTGGGGCTGGTAGCGGAGCAGCGACTCCAGGTCGCCGGCCGCCGCGAGCTGGCGCAGTGCTGCCCTGAGCAGGTCGGTCTGATCGGGCGACGACGGATAGTTGAAGCTCAGGTCCACGGCGTCCGCGCTCCACGCATGCAGATCGACGCCTTGTCCGCGGGGCAGCGGCTCCTTGACGAACGTGCCGCGGCCGGTTTCGCCGCTGACGAGCCCCATCGCCTGCAGCTCCGCATAGACACGCGTTGCCGTGACCAGTGCCAGGCCCTCGCGCGCAGCCAGTTCGCGGTGCGTGGGCAGACGCGTGCCGGGACGCAGACGGCCCGCACGGATTTCGGCGGCGAGCCGATCGACCAGCGATTTGTAGCGGGGTTCCGGCATGGCCCAATGTATCCATGACAATAATTTGATTGTATTGATTGTCGGCCCTACCATGGCTCGACACAACCTCTTCCACCGTATGAGGGCGCCATGCACATCGCCATCCTGACCTTCGAAGGCTTCAACGAACTCGACTCGCTGATCGCATTCAACCTCCTCAACCGGGTCCGGCAACCCGACTGGCGGGTTTCGATTGCCAGCCCGGCGTCCACTGTGCGTTCAATGAATGGCCTCGTGCTGGAGGCGCAAGTGTCGCTGAACGACGCATGCGAAGCCGACGCGGTCTTGGTCGGCAGTGGAGTCCGCACGCGCGACGTCGCCGCCGATCCCGCGCTGATGTCGCAACTCAGGCTCGACCCAACGCGCCAGCTGCTCGGTGCGCAGTGCTCCGGCACGCTGATACTCGCGAAGCTGGGCCTGCTGCAGGGCGTTCCCGCATGCACGGACCTGACCACCACGCCGTGGGTCGAAGAGGCGGGTGTACCCGTGCTCGATCAGCCCTTCGTGGCCAGTGGGAATGTCGCGACGGCGGGCGGGTGTCTCGCATCGCACTATCTCGCGGCCTGGGTGATCGCGCGCCTCGCCGGCATCGAGGCTGCGCGCAGCGTGATTCACCATGCAGCGCCAGTGGGAGAGAAGGAAACCTACGTGACGCGCGCGATCGAGAACATTTCGCCGTTCCTTTAATCGGAACCCGCTGAACTTATACACCCCCTGGGAATGTGCCGATCAGCGCATGATATAATTCGCACGCGAACTAAATCGCACAATTTTATCTGCGCGGAAATGAAACATCGCCTCGTCTATCTATTGAATGTCGGACAGCGCCGGCTGCAACGGTGGTCGCAAACACGCGCAGCCGGCGGCGGCGTCACGGCAGCCCAGGCGGGGCTGCTGTTTTTTTTGGGTGATCGCAACGGCGCACTCATGAGCGAAGCCGCTGCTGCGCTGGATTTGGGCGCACCAGGCATGAGCGGTCTCGCTGACCGGACAGAAAAGGCGGGGTTAATCGAACGTCGGGCTGACGAGACCGATGGCCGGGTGTCGCGGCTGTGGTTGACGGAGGCAGGACGTACCGCGCGCCAAAAGGCGAAGCTTCGCATGAAAGACCTGAACGCCAGATTGACCGAAGGATTCACGGAAGCGGAGATCGACGTCGTGGCGCGGTGGCTGACCAGCCTGCAGACCAGGTTTGCGCTCGTCGAAGACGGCGACGCGTAACCTCGACCGTGGCCGGTCAGCAAGGCACTGGCTAGTGCTGGGCAACCCTCGAGAAGTCCGGCTTGCGTTTCTCGGCAAAGGCCGCGAATGCCTCCCTCGCCTCGGCGCTCGTCAGCCGCTCCTGAAACTTCGCGCTCTCGCTGTCCATTTGCGCAACCAGCGTTTCGGCTTCGCGCATCAGCTTTTTCATGGCGCTCAGAGAACCGGCCGGCTTGGCGGCGATTCTTTCGGCCATCCTGCGTGCATCGTCGCGTAGTTGATCCTTTGCGCAGACCTTGTTGGCAAGGCCCCACGCGACAGCGGTTGGCGCGTCGAGCGACTCGCCCAGCGCAAACATCTCGAAGGCCCGCACGTGGCCGACGCGCAGTGGAAGCAGGTAGCTGGACGCCGCCTCGGGGACGAGCGCGAGATTGACGAACGGAGTGATCAGTTCTGCGTCTGGCGCGAGCAGAACGTAGTCGCAGTGCAGTAGAAGCGTGGTGCCGATACCGACCGCCTTGCCCTGGACCGCCGCGATGATGGGCACGCTCGACTTCGCCAGGGCATGCAAAAAGCGATGCACATGTCGCTCACTGGGCCCCTTACCCGATGCAATGGCTGCGAACTCGCCCACATCGTTGCCCGCGGTAAACATGTCTCCGTCCCCTTGCATCAGCAATACGCGGACGTGGCTGTCGTGCTCCGCGTTCTCGATGATGTCTGCCAGCGTGCCATACATCTCGTTCGTCAGTGCATTCTTCTTGTCCGGTCGGGCAAGCGTAATCGTCAGAATGCCGTCGGCTTGATCGACGTGAATTTCCGCGCTCATGGTGCTCTCCTGAAATTTAGTTTGCATGCGAAGTATATAGGTAGTTCGCATGCAAAGTAAACCTGAGGGTCGATGCCATGCAATTCGGGGCCTGTTCGCGAACCCTCGTCCCTGATGACGTCCGAAGCCTGAATTTGGTTGCGGACCGAAATTCGACCAGGTACTCCATTCGCGACGTCGAGCCACTCCTCGCGCGCACGCATGCTCCGTAGCATTGAAGCATGACGAAACAGGCAAGCAACCGGAGGACTGAACATGCTTATTCTCACGGCCGTTATCGTGATCGCCGCCGTGGCGATCTGGAGCATCTACCGGCGTTATCACCCGCGCCAGGACTGACATCATGAGAGGCTGTTTCAAGGCCTCGTCGCAGCAGCCCGCCACACCGGCGGGCTTTTTTTTGGATTCCGCAGTCAGAGCGGCGGTGTCCGCGGAAGAGACGTTTGCGAACCCTCGCACTCAAAAAATATCGCCGAATCAGATCCAGCATCCTGACAAAGTTACTGTATAAATGTACAGTTCCAGGAATATCCGTAAAACGCAATGTGTCGTTGTCCCGCTGCTCCTCCCGGAATACTGCTGACGAGTAGCGTGTCGGTCGCGCGGAGTCATCGAACGCTATTTTTGAGTACCAAGGCATGCCAGATGATCGGCGCATAGCCCACATCGACATGGACGCATTCTTTGCGTCGTGTGAACTTTCGCAGTATCCCGAACTACGAGGCGAACCCATGGTGGTCGCCGGTCGTCGCTCGGATGCGCCACGAACGAAGCCGGACGGCACACGCGAGTTCTCTCGGCTACGCGACTATGTGGGCAGAGGCGTCCTCACGACCGCGACCTACGAGGCTCGCGCACTCGGCGTTCATTCCGGAATGCCCGCCATGAAGGCCGCCCGGTTAGCGCCGGATGCAATTCTCCTTCCAGTGAATTTTGACCTCTACCGAACGTACTCGCGACTGTTCAAGGATGCCGTCCGGTCAATCAGTTCGAGCATGGAAGACGTTGGCATCGACGAGGTCTACGCAGATGTTTCACTCACGGATGGCGATTCAGAGGTCATCGCGCGCAAGTTGAAGTCCGCCGTCTTCGAAGCCACCAATCTCACATGCTCCGTCGGCATCGCGCCAAACAAGCTGCTTGCGAAGCTGTGCTCCGATATGCAAAAGCCGGACGGCATCACAATCGTGACGCTAGAGGACGTGCAATCGAGGATTTGGCCAATGGCCGCGAACAAGATCAACGGTGTCGGCCCCAAGGCGGCCGCCAAGCTTGCGTCTTTTGGCATAACGACCATCGGTGAGATCGCTGCGCGCGACGAGCGCTGGCTCGTCGAGCACTTTGGACGAAGCTACGGGGCGTGGCTTCGCAGAGTCTCTCACGGACTGGATGACAGGCCGGTGGTGACGTATAGCGAGCCCGTCTCGATGAGTCGCGAGACCACATTCGAGCGCGATCTACACGCAGTACGGCACCGACAGGAACTGGGTGCAGCATTTACCCGCCTATGCGAACAGGTGGCGCTCGACCTCCAGCGAAAAGGCTATTTGGCCAGGAAGATCGGCATCAAGCTGCGCTTCAACGACTTCAAGACAGTCACGCGTGACGTCACGCTTCCTGAGCCTATTGATGACGCGAAAGCGTTGCGGCGCGCGGCGACTGAGTGCCTGAAAAGAGTCGAACTTGTCAAATCCATCAGGCTGCTGGGAGTCAAGGCCGGCAACCTCCAACCTGCCGGAGAAGCCTCCAGTAACGAGTCGCCTCAATTCACGCTCGATTTTTAGTCCGTGAGCCATTGACCGCGCTCGCGCTCCTTGTCGCAGCGATTGGACGCCAGGCGCGTTCCCGGGAGACTCATCGACCGCGAAACTCCGGTGAACGTCGCTGCGCGAATGCCTCCAGCCCTTCCCTCATGTCGTCGCCGGCGCACGCCGCCCTGCGAAGCTCCGCGATTCTCTCCATCGCATCGACAGGCACCGGCACGACGTCTTCGAGAATTCGCAATTGCTCCTTGACCGCAGCAATTGCCAACGGCGCTTTGGTCGCAATCTCCCTCGCCATCTGCAGGGCAACCGCCTCGACGTCGGCTGGCTGAACCAAGCGATTGAGCACACCGTGGCGCTCGGCTTCCTCGGCTTCGAGCGGTCGTGCGCAGAAGAACATCTCCTTGAGGATATGGATCGGCAGGTTGTTGATGAAACGGAGCAAACCGCTCGTGCTGTACGGCAGACCGATGTTCGCCGGCGTCATGGCAAAGCGCACGGTCGTGTCGGCGACGACAAGGTCGCAGCTCATCACGAGGTCGACTGCCCCGCCCCATACGGAACCCGACACCATTGCCATGACCACGCCCGGATACGCGCGCACCTGCCGTAGCACGCGCTCCAGCGGCTTACCCCAGGCAATCGGGTCGTGGTCGGCCTCGAGTTCACCGAGGTCGTGACCCGCGCTCCAGACCTTCTCGCCCACGCCGCTCGTCAAGAGCACTACGGGCACGCCCTTCGATGCCAGGTCTGTCAGTTGATCCTCGAGTGCGCCCAGCAATTCCGCATTCAAGGCATGGTGTCTGGAAGCGTTGCGAAAGACCACCTTTCCAATGCGCCCTTCAATGATTTCAGTGGTGACCTTCACGCATTCTTCCGGCGCAATCGCACTCATTTCGTTACTCCACATGTTGCGTCAGACCGCGCTGCGACTCTTGCGCCGGCACGCGGGGAACTTGATAAAGCACACCCGCGGAGAGTAGCTCATAGAGCTGCGATTCGCTAAAGCCACTCTCGCGCAAGACTTCTACCGAGTGCTCACCCAGCGCAGGTGGCGCATGGCGTGTCGCTTCGCGAGCAGCCGGCTCGCCCTCCTTCGATGCATTGAACAGGGGCGTCGGAACCTGGCGCACTTCTCCGAGGATTCGATGTTGCACCGCTTCAACCAGACCACAGTGCTGGACCTGTGCATCGGCGAACACCTCCTCGAGCGTGTTGATGGGTCCGGCGGGCAATCCGGCATCGACAAATAACGCCGTCCACTCGCGTTTTCCCCTCGTCTTCAGTCGGCGCTCGATGATTTCCTTCAACTCGCCACGATTGGCCACGCGCGCTTCGTTGGTCGCAAAACGCGGATCGCCCGGCAATTGCGGGAGGTCGAGAAGCTGGCACAACCGACGCCACATCTCCGTCGTGATCGGAGCGATATTGAGCGGGCCGTCCGCGGTCTCGAACACCCCGTACGGGGCGATGACCGAGTGCGCATTGCCCGTGCGCGCCGGAACGTCGCCGAGGCTCAGATAGCGTTGCGCATGCACGCTCAGCAGCCCGACCAGACTGGCGAGCAACGAGGTGCTGACATGCTGGCCCTGCCCCGTCCGCTCGCGTTCGAAGAGCGCGGAAATCACCGCAATGGTCAGCCAAAGGCCGGAACTCAGGTCGCCGATGGCCGTGCCCGTACGTGTCGGCTCGCCTTCCGGGAATCCCGTGAGACTCATGAGACCCGAATAGCCTTGCGCAATCTGGTCGAAACCCGGCCAATCCTTGAGCGGGCCGGAGTCGCCAAATCCGCTGATGCTCGCCATGACGAGGCCCGGATTGCGCTCACGCAACACGTCGTAGCCCAAGCCCATTTTCTCCATGGTGCCAGGCTTGAAGTTCTCGAGCACGACGTCGGCCTCTTCGATCAGGCGTTTTACTGCGTCCAGTCCACGCGGATCGCGCATGTCGATGCAGAGTGCCCGCTTGTTCCGGTTGCACGACAAGTAGTACGTACTAATGCCGCGATCGAACGGTCCCCAGGCGCGGCTCATGTCACCGTCAGGACCGGATTCGACCTTGACGACGTCAGCACCAAGGTCGGCCAGCACCATTGCGCAAAACGGGCCCGAGAGCGCGCGCGTCAAATCGACGACCCTGATTTTCTCCAACGCTTTCATACGATGTCTCCAGTTGCCACTTTTGTGTTCCAGCCAAGATTACTCCGGAAGGCGCGCGTGGCGCGTCTCGGTAGCAAAAGGCAGGATGAGAATGCCTAAACCGAAGGCCGCCGCCGTCCAGGCGACCGGCGTGCCCAGCGAGCCCTGCCAGTTAATCGCGGCGGCGAGGACGAAATTGACCCCTGCGCCAATGAATCGGCCTACCGAAGCATTGAACGCGAATGCCGTCGCGCGAATGCGCGTTGGGTACTGTTCCGGCAGCCACAGCGAGAAAATCGCGAAGTTTCCGCCGAAGAATCCCAGCAAAACAAGAGACGCCATGAATAGACGCAGCCCGTCTGGCAGATAGAACGCCCATCCGAACGCCAGCACGATAGCGCCCGCCATCCCCACGAAATACAGACCGAGAGCCGTTCTGCGCCCCACTTTTTCCGCGAGATACGGCGCGACCAGACAGCCGATAATCGTGCCAACGGACAGAATGGCCGCCCCCACCGACGCAAGGTGAATCGCGTCGACTTTACTGAGTCCGGCGCGCGTCGCGAGACTCACGACGGCACTCGCCTCATAGACGGAACCGGCCCACAGCCCCACGATTGCCACACCGACGAGCGCGGCGCTGGTGATGGTGCGCCGCCGAAACTCAGGAGCGAATATCAGTCGCAGTGGCGACACCGCGGGTTGAGCGCGTGCAGAATGGCGCGCGGATTCCCGGTCCCACTTCCCGGGTTCCTTCACCTTGAATACGGTGAAGATGGCGAGGATCGCCGGCGCCAGACCGCAAAGGAACATGGCGCGCCAGCCGTATTGGGCGCCGACGGTGTAGTTGAGCCACGCGGCGATAAAGAACCCCAGGTAGTAGCCGGTTTGCAGGTAGCCCGCGCCCATCTTTCGGCGGTCTTCGGGCCAACTCTCTGCGATGTACGTGCCGGCAAGCGCCCACTCACCGCCAACGCCGATGCCTGCAATCAGACGGAACACCCCGAGTTCCCACACGTTATGCGCGAAGGCCGCAGCGCCCGTGAAAATCGAGTAAATCAGAATACTGGCCGCGAGCGTTCGCACACGCCCGTAGCGGTCAGCGAGCGGCCCCCAGATGAACGACATGCCCCAGCCGATAAGGAACAAGGCAAACAGAATCGAGCCGTACATGCCGAGATTGCCGGGCGTCGGCTCGATGCCGGAAAGGGGAAGCAGTTCTGTGAGCGCGGGAACAAGCACCAGTGCGTAGATCACGGAGTCCACGCCGTCGAGAACCCAACCGAGGTAAACCGCCCAGAAGCCGCCTATCTGCTCCCGCGAAAGCGGCGTGCGCCGCGCCCTCACTTCGTTTGAGGCTGGCACAAGGGTTTTCTGCATGCTCGTCTCCGTTGTATCGACCGTCCGGGCTTGAAAGTGCGTCGTTCGGCGACGGTTATGTGAGGCGAGTATAAGAAGCGACACCATCCATGAAAAATATGATATTCCTCTCGCGCGAGAACAATTTCTTATGGCGAGACAGGAGAGTCGGCGTGGACCTGAGACAATTGCGGTACTTCGTGAAGGTCGTGGAATACGGCAATGTGACTCGCGCGAGCGAGGCGCTTCACGTCGCACAGCCTGCCGTCAGCCAGCAGATACGCAATCTGGAAAGCGAACTCGGCACCCAGCTGCTCGAGCGAAGCACCCAGGGCGTTACACCAACGGCGTCCGGAAAAACGCTGCATCGCCATGCACTGGAACTGCTGCGGCAGGCCGATCGCACCGGCGAACTCTTGCGGCAAGACGCCGAATCTCCCGAGGGCAAGGTTTCCGTCGGGTTGCCTTCGAGCACCTCCCGAGTGCTCGCCATCCCGCTCGCGCAGGCCGTGCGAGCGCGCTATCCGGGAATCGTGATCGAACTCATCGAGGCACCCACCGCCGATTTGCACAACCTGATTGCAGGTGGACGCGTGGACCTGGCAATCGTCGCAGATGCCGTGGAAACCCACGGCGTCCAGGCCGAACACCTGCTGTCCGAGACCTTGTATCTGATTGCCTGGCCCGAGTTCGAGCTTCCTCGAGAGCCGATTGCCTTGAGCGCGCTCGCGACGATGCCGATGGTGCTGCCGAGTGCGCCAAACACCATTCGCAGCCGCGTCGAGTGGGCGCTGCGCGAAAAGGGCCTGGCATGCAAGATCCTTTTCGAGGCCAGTTCGACGGCATTGTTATTCGCCGCGGTGATGGCGAAGCTCGGCGTGACCGTTCTCCCCTGGACCGCGGCTCACGTCGAACTGGACGAGGGCAAATTGAAGCTGGCGCAACTCAATCACACCCTGTTTCGGCGCGATCTCTCGCTTTGCTGGAAAGACACGCCGCTCGTGAGCAACGCCGTCCTCAAGGTCAAGAATACGATGCGTGAGCTCGTGGCAACGCTGAGCGCGCGTCCTGAATGGGCGGCTGGCAACGCGCAACGCCCGCGGCGTGCGAGGCGTGCGCGGTGACTGCGCAGTCAATGCGCAGTCACTGAAGCGATTGCATCAACTGGCCGGATCCGATGCCAAGGCAATGCGCGCCTTCTCCTCCGGACTATTCGCCTTGTAATACTTGTCGGCCCACTTGCGGTCGGGCTGCAGCAACAGCCGCTGCACGGTTCTATGCTGCTGCTCCTCGATGCCAACGGCGCGAGCACGATAGTGCTCGTATAACCGCATGAATTCAGCGAGGTAAATGCCGGCAATTCGCGTGTCTTTTATTTCGAGCAGATTCTCGTCGTTGAAATGCTCGGAGTTGTTGCTCATGTTGGCCGAGCCCGTGTAGACAATCGGATTGTCTCCCTCGGCGTCGATCACAATGAACTTGTGGTGGATGATGACCGGAGCGTAACTGGGCGCGACTTCGCCAGGAAAGAGCCGCAGTTCGGGTTCGAATCCTTCGGGCACGGTTGCCGGAGAAAAATACGATGCGTCGATGACGTCGCGGTTTTCCTTGCTTCGATGATAGAGCGCGAGATTTGCCAGCGCAGTCGTACTCACCGCTTCTCCCGCTTTTTGCGCCTCTTGCGCATTCTCAGCGGACTTTTCGCTAATGTTGTTGACGAGGCCGAACATCATGAGCCCCTTGTCGCCAGCGGCAAAGCAGGCGTCGCGAAGCGGTTCGTCTGTCGGCATGAAGAGGCAAAACAGGACGGAATGCTGCGCCTGTCCTATCGCTTCAACAATGGTATCGATCTGGATACGTCTGGTTTTCGTTTCCGGAGAGAAGCAAACACGCACAGCCGCGCTTCCCACCGACACGGGATCAGACCAGCCATTCGTGAGTTCAGCGGTCTGGTTGATCGGCGGATTGCTCGCGATGGCTTTCGTTCTGTCGTCGTACAGTTTCGCGAGATCAACCGAATCGAACAGGTGAAGCACGTTGGCCTGTTCCGTAATGCCTTCCGTCGTGAAGTTCGCAGACCCCGCCACGACGAATGCCGGGTTACCTTGCCGATCGCCCCTATCCGTCACAATGAGCTTGTCGTGCATGATATGCGTCTTGTCACGTGGGCAGAACGTCACGACGCCGCTCAGTGCATCGACTGCGGGTTCATTGGGCGATGGTGCGGGAGCTTTACCTTTTTCGCGAACCAGGTGTGAGTCGTATACGACGGCAACATTGGCTTTGCCGTGAGCGGTCCCAAACTCCTTGAACGCCGGGATCGCCCAAAGCGGGTCGGTCAGGTGATAGACGGCTGCCGCAGCGCGCGACGCGTCCAGAAATATTTCCTTGAACACAAGCTGCATGTCGTTCGCGAGCCACGTGCGAAGTTCAAGCGCCTCTGCGGCCGGCGGCGCGGTATGCGGATCGATTCCCATGGCCTTCACCTGTCGTGCAAAAGCCTGTGAGCTCACCACCGCACGGTTGAACCAGGTGCCGACGCCGTCTTCGATATGCGCCGGAAGCGTGACCTCAACCGAACTCGCCTCTGCGTTCAGCACATTCACATTGTCCGGCGTACCGACTACCGGATAGACGGTGTACTTGAACTGCTTGCCCCTGTCGGCCTCCTCGATACGCGCGTCCCACCACATGAATTTTTGAATCGGCGCGATGTTCGAAGGCGCATCAGGCTTCCCATCCGGCACCGGGCCGTTGAACGTGATTCGATTAGGGAGCCAGCTGCTCGCCTCATGCGATTTTCCGTCCGGGCTCGTGAAACCCGGGGCCCGCTCTATGGCAAAACCCAGGAAGTCGGCACGTGTCGCCCCTTCTGGCCAGTCGAGCGCGAGTAAAACCAGCGTCGGGGAGAGATAGCTGCGGACCTTCGTCGACATCGTTCACCTCTGCTGTGTAAGCCAAAAGCACCAGTGTCGACCAGGAATTTGTTGAAACAGTGAACGAACCATGTTGCCTGGATGTCGTTTCGATGACGCTGCCGCCAGCCGCGACAAACACATTTACTGCGGCGTGATATCTCGTTGCACCCGATGAATATGCTGCTCGACATAAAACGCCGCCGCATCGGCGTCTCCGCAGACAATGGCTTCGTAAATCAGCCGATGCTCCGCAACGTACAGTCGAATGCGAGCCGGGTCATAAATCCCGTCGTCCTTGAGCCGCTTCCACAGCGACTGGTCCATGGTCGATGCGATTTCTTCTGCGAGCTTCGCCAGCAACGCATCCCCTGTCATCACCGCCAGTTGACGATGAAAGAGCCTGTCGCTGTTGTTCCACAGCGCTCGCTCTTCGGGCGTCGCCACGTCCCTCAACGTCTCCATCTGGTCCAGATAGTGCTCGGCCAGCCGGTCTCGCTGTTTGCGTGCTGCCGCGCGCCTTGCAATGGCGGGCTCGAGAATCAGACGCACGTCGAGCGTAGCCGACGGGCTGAAGTCCGATGCGGATTCCCCCGTCTGCGTTTCCACGCCCGGCGCTGCGGCAAGAATCTGGTTGGCCGTGGATGCCACGTAAGTGCCCGAGTTGCGCTTCGTGACAACGAGGCCCTCGTTTTGCAATTGCCCGATGGCTTCGCGCACGGCAGGCCGCCCAACGCCAAAGAGCGTGGCCAGTTCGCGCTCCGAAGGCAGCCGGGCATCCGGCAGGAATCGGCCGCTGCGGATCTCGGCTCGGATCTTTTCCGACACCTGCTCGTAAATCTGCAGTGGCCGAAAGTTGCCTTCAAGTTCGAAGCGGGCGGATGCCATCGTGAGTTCTCGGTGCGTCGTGAGGTGGTTCTAAAATATACCACTTTCGCGACTCCGTCCTGAAGCCCGTGACGGCATATACACGCGAGAAATCGGGAAAACCCGAACCACTTTTCTCTATTCGACCAGTCCATGCAAGCCATTTTGGTCCAATAAAAGCCCACAGCGACACCATATCGACGCAAATTGGCTTGCCAGTCACCCACCAGTGGTATAGATTCGTTCCACACCGAGCTCGAGAAATTGGCCGGACTGAAGCCAGAAACTCAACCTGGCCGCATGCATCCGCTTTTCGACCCCCAGAACCCACGGCTTCCGAATGACCTCACGCGACATCCGAAACTTCGACGCGGCCGCGACGGCTTCACTGCTGGACTACCGCCTTCTCGTACGCGTGCTGGCCGGGACCGTCGTCGAATACAGTGCGGGCAAGGTCGTCAGCCCCGAGCGTCTGGCCATCCCCATCCAGCAAGGCGGCTTGATGCTGTCCATGCCGGCGAGCGCGCCGGACATCGCCATTCACAAGCTGGTCAACGTCTGCCCGACCAACTCCAGTCGGCAACTGCCGACCATTCACGGCCAGGTCATCGCATGCGATGCGTTTACGGGCGAGATGCTTTTCGTGCTCGACGGACCGACCGTAACGGGACGCCGCACGGCGGCTGTGACGGCACTCGGCATCCAGACCCTGCACCAGGCGCCTCCGCAGGAAATCATCATCATCGGGACAGGCAAACAGGCTGCCAATCACGCGGAAGCCCTCGCGGCCATCTTCCCGGAGGCGCAGTTGCGGGCAAAGGGCCGTTCGCAGGCCGATGCGCACGCATTCGTTGCACGCAATTGCGCGGCAGCGCCGAATCTCACCGCGCTCGAAAGCGACGCCATTCCGGAGACCGCAGACGTCGTCATCACGCTGACGACCAGCAAAACGCCGGTGTATACGGAGTCCGCACGCACGGGCCGCCTGGTCGTGGGCGTCGGCGCGTTCACGCCCGACGCGGCCGAAATTTCCAGCCAAACCGTTGACGGCAGTGCTTTGGTGGTCGATGACCCCGTCGGCGCAAAACACGAAGCCGGGGACCTCATCCAGGCCAACGTGGACTGGCACGCCGTTTCCCCGCTGGCCAAAGCCCTCGCCGGGGAATTTCACGCGACGAAACCCATTCTCTTCAAGAGCGTAGGCTGTGCAGCATGGGACCTGGCGGCATGCCGGGTCGCACGCGACGCCCTGCGCTAAGCGTCGACGTTCGTGACGGCGCTGCGCCGTCACGGCAGCAATTCAAGTTCGCATCCGACTGGCAGTCCAATAATCTGGAGACATCATGCGCCACCTCGCCACCACCCTCGCCGTCCTCACGGCCGCCGGCTTCTGCCTCACCGCCCATGCTCAAACTGTCGTCACCATCGGTCACTCGGCGCCACTAACGGGCCCGCAGGCGCCGAACGGCAAGGACAACGAAAATGGCGCCCGCCTCGCCATCGACGAACTGAACAAGAGCGGCGTGACGGTCGACGGCAAGAAGGTGACCTTCAAACTGGACTCGGAAGACGACCAGGCAGACCCGAAGGTCGGCGTTCAGGTCGCGCAAAAGCTCGTCGACAGCGGCGTGGTTGCCGTCATGGGTCCGTACAACTCCGGCGTGGCGATTCCGGCATCGCGTGTCTATAACACCGCCGGTATTCCGATGCTCCCCGTTGCCTCGAATCCGGCGCTGACAAAACAAGGCTTCAAGAACATCTTCCGTATCGGCGCAAGCGACGAGCAGTTGGGCGGCACGATGGGCCAGTTCGCCGCAAAGACGTTGAAGGCGAAAACCGCCGCGGTGATCGACGACCGCACGGCCTATGGGCAAGGGGTGGCGGAGCAGTTCATCAAAGAGGCGAAAGCGAACGGCATCCAGATCGTCGACCGGGAGTTCACCAACTCGGCGGCGACCGACTTCCTGGGCATCCTTACCACCATCAAGGCGAAGAACCCCGACGTCATCTTCTTCGGCGGATACGCCGCTCAGGGCGCCCCCATGGCCAAGCAGATGCGCGCGCGCGGACTGCGCGCGAAGTTGCTGGGCGGCGATGGCATCTGCTCGGCCGACATGGGCAAGGTGGCGGGCGAAGCCGCGTCGATCGTGTATTGCGCGCAGGGTGGCGTCGCGCTGGACAAGACTGCAGCGGGCCGTGACTTCCTGAAGAAGTACAAGGACACCTACCACACCGACACGCAGGTCTATGCCGTCAACTACTACGACGGCGTGAAACTGCTCGCCGACGCGATGGTCAAGGCGGGCACCACCACCGATAAGGCCAGGCTTGTCGCCCAGTTGGCGAAGACCGACTACAAGGGCGTCGCGGGCACCTACTCTTTCGATGCAAACGGCGACCTCGTGGGCGCGCCCACGACCGTCTACATCATCAAGGACGGCCTGCCGGTTCCGTACGGTCAGTAAGCCAATAGCGCAAAGACATCATGAAGACTACTCGTACCATAACGACCGTCGAAGTTCATACCGGCGGCGAAGCATTCCGTATCGTCACCAGCGGATTGCCTCGCCTGCCCGGCGATACGATTGTGAAGCGTCGTGCGTGGCTGAAGGAAAACGCCGACGAAATCCGCACCGCGTTGATGTTCGAGCCGCGCGGTCACGCCGACATGTACGGTGGCTACCTGACCGAACCGGTCAGCCCCACCGCCGACTTTGGCATCATCTTCCTCCACAACGAGGGCTATAGCGACCACTGCGGACACGGCGTGATCGCGCTGTCCACCGCAGCGGTCGAGCTTGGCTGGGTGCAACGCCGTGTTCCGGAAACGCGTGTCGGCATCGACGCTCCCTGTGGCTTTATCGAAGCGTTCGTTCAGTGGGATGGCGAACACGCCGGCAATGTGCGATTCGTGAATGTCCCCTCGTTCATCTGGAAGCGGGATGTGACTGTCGAGACGCCGTCCTTTGGCACGGTGAAGGGCGACATCGCGTTCGGCGGTGCGTTTTATTTCTATACCGACGGTCAGCCGCATGGCCTCGCCGTGCGCGAGTCGTCGGTCGAGGAACTCATCCGCTTCGGCGCAGAGGTGAAGGAAGGCGCGAACAAGGCCTACCCTGTCGAGCATCCCGATATCCCCGAAATCAACCACATTTACGGGACCATCATCGCCAATGCAGCGCGACACGAAGGCTCGACGCAAGCCAACTGCTGCGTGTTCGCGGACCGCGAAGTGGACCGCTCACCGACCGGCTCCGGCACGGGTGGACGCGTCGCCCAGTTGTACCTGCGTGGCGAACTCGGCAAAGGCGAGACCCTCGTGAACGAGTCCATTATCGGCACGGTTTTCAAAGGACGCGTGCTCAGCGAGACGACCGTCGGCGTCTTCAAGGCAGTGATTCCGGAAGTCGAAGGTAATGCGTTCGTGTGCGGTTTCGCGACCTGGATTGTGGACGAGCGCGACCCGCTGACGTACGGGTTCCTTGTCCGCTAGACCCTTCCTCCTCGTGGTACCCGCTAGCGCGGAACGCTGTGAATGAGCGTCCGCGCTTTTTTTACGTATCGGAACACTCGAAATAACGCGCCGTTACGAAACTCGCACCGCCGTTGCACCTGTGTCCGGGCCCGCCGCCTACACTCCGAACCGTGCTTACCAGAAACGCACGACACGTGCGGAGGAGTAGTGAAATGAAAAGGACGATTCTCGGCGTGGTACTGGGCGCGGCCGCACTGGCCGCTTCGAGCGCGGCGTTTGCGCATGTCGATCTGGCCGTGGGTGTCAACCTGCCGGGAGCCGCGTACGCCCCGGCTGAACCGGTGTACGTTGCTCCGCCGCCCGCCGCCTATGCGCCTGCTCCGGTCGCGGTGGCCTGGCGCGGCGATGATGACTGGCGCGCGCGTCAGTGGCGGGAACACGAATGGCGGGAACACGAGCGGCGCGAACACCAATGGCGTGAGCGTGACTGGCACGACAATGGGCGCCGGGGTTATTGAGGCGGTCCGAAGCTAATATTTCACACAAGTGTTTATCATGAACGTCAATAATCGAATCAGGATGCTTGCCGCGGCTGCCACTTTAGGACTGGCGGCAGCCGGAACCGCACATGCCGCCGGCTGCCTCAAAGGCGCTGTCGTGGGGGGCGTAGCCGGACATTATGCGGGCCACCACGCCGTTGCTGGAGCCGTTGGCGGCTGCATCGTGGGACATCACGTTGCGAAAAAGCATGCGGAGGAACGGGCCGCAGAACATGAAGCCGAGCGCGCCCAGAAGCTCAACACCTGATTCCCGCCAGGCCTTTCGCTACCGCCGCCAGGGACGCCCGTTCAAGCTGTGATATCCTGGCGGCACGCGACTTGCGCTATATTCTGCTCAAGAGTTGCATTCAGAGCAAAGCACAACTAGAAATGGACGAACGAAAACGCGAAAGCATCGTGGCCTATCTGCGGCGTCGGATGGCCGAATTTGGTATCGAACCGGATGATATTGCTGCGTCAATTGCCGCAGACGCCGCGCAATTGCGCGCAGCACGTTACCGGGATGCGGCAGGCCACACGTGGGACGGCAATGGCGACGCCCCGCGGTGGGTGGTGCAGGCGACAAGCGCAGGGCAGTCGCTCGAGCATTTTGCAATCGGCGAGATAACCGAACAGCAGCCCGTGAAAACCCCGAGCGTGGACTGGCGGCAGGACCCATTTGCCGGCAGCCGCCTGGCAACAGTCAGTACCGAGCATCCCGGCGCCGCCTGAAAGCGTCACCGTTAGGTGCCGCCCCGGCTTCAAAAAGAAACTTCAGTCGAATTCAAGGTCACTGTTATTGCGCAGTGCGTCCAGTCGTCGAATTTGTTCCGGCAGAATCCGGCCTTGCGACAAGTCTGGAAGGTTATCGATATCGAAGAACTGAACGGCGTCGGTTTCGGCTCCGGATATTTTCCCCGCGCGCACGATTTCCCCAAGGAAAACCAGCTTCCAGATGTGAAACACGGAAGGCGGATGTCCGTGCTTGAGCATGTCCCACACGGCCAGCAGCCGAACGATCTTCACCGTGTAGCCGCTTTCTTCACGAGCCTCTCTTGCCGCGTTCTCGGCAGGCGAAACGCCTACGTCGGCCCAGCCGCCGGGCAGGGACCACAAACCATCCGCGGCCTCTCGCACGAGAAGGATCTGACCGGACGGATTGAAGACGGCGCATCTGACATCGAGTTTAGGATTCGCGTATCCCGTTTCGAAAGCAAAGAGCGCGGCGACATCGCTAGTTTGCATGGACGCCATTTCCGCGAGTTGCTGATGCGCGATGCTGGCGATTTCCGTGTACCGTTCCTGGTCGAACGGGCTCGTCGCGTAGTGCAAGCCCGATTGCGCAAGCGCCAGTAGCCGGCGCGCCTGCGCAAGACGTGCTCTCAGCGATTCTTGTTCGTCAGGCGTGGGCATCCATACCGCCTTACTTTTTCGCCGCGGCGTCCTGATGCGCCTTCGCAAGGTCCGCCATGCTGTTGAAGCGAAAGGCGACGTTCGGCTGCCAGCCGGGATTCATGGTCGCGCCAAAGCCCGGTTGCGAATGACGGCGGTAAATCCAGCACGACGCCAGACCAAACTCACTGGCAGGCCTGTGGTCGTGGAAAAGACTTTCGGCAGTGTGAAGGATTGCTTCCTTCTTGATGCCACGCTCACCCAGTTTCTCGAGCATGTATTCGAAGTTTCGCGGCGCTGGCTTGTACGAGCCGATATCTTCCGCCGTGAAAATCGCGTCGAACGCTACCTGCAACCTTGCGTTGCTGTAGCTGAACGTCTCGTTGTCGACGTTGGAGAGGATGGCCAGCTTGTAGTGCTTTTTCAGATACTGCAGCGCGGCTACGGTGTCCTCGAATGCCGGCCAGTCCCGCACTGACCGACCGTATGCCATGCACTCCTCGTGCGTGAACGACAGTCCCCATTCCTCGGCCAGCCGCTTGTAGACGACGGGCAGCAGTTCCTGGTATCGCTTGGCCGGCGTGTATTTCTGCTGCGACGACTCGTGGCGCGCATGCGCCTCCAGAATCTGGTCTCTCGACAGCGGCGTCCTGGCCCGTTCGATCAGAGGCTTGAGGCCAGCGAAGATGCCGCTTTCCCAGTCGATCAACGTGCCGTAGCAGTCAAAAGTCAGTGTGTCGAAGTCGGTCAATTCCACGGTTACTCCTTTTGGAAGTGCATGGCGGCGATCCCATTTCCCAGGCCCCGCTTCGACGCCGCGAATCACACAATGGCGATCGATTCCGTCATGTTCTGGCGCATGTAATCGAGGAATCGCTTCTGGAAGAGCATCGTGTGTTCGTGTGCGAGCTTCTCGGCCAGATCGGCGTCCTTTCGCGCAATGGCGTCGATGATCTCGCTATGGTCATTGCCCAGCCTGGTCGCGTGAGGCGAGGTCACCGTGTAGTCGAAGTGCAGATGCGTCAGACGTTGCCCCTCGCCCAGCAGCCGTTCGTAATACCCCACGAAATAGGGATTGTTTGCCGCATGCGCGATGGCCATGTGCAGCTGCTTGTTCCGCTCGGTCAACACCTCGGCATCGCCGCTCTCGACCGCCTTCATATACGCGGCGTCGGCCTTGTTGAGGATCGCGAGGTCCTCTTGCGTACGATGTAGCGCGGCGAGCCGGGTCACCGCGCGCTGAATGAGATCGAGCGCCGATACGTACTTCGGAAATTCTTCGATTTCCAGCGGCGTCACGAGCGTCGTGCGATTCGGCAGGATCGTGACGAGCCCCTCGCTAATGAGCCGGGCGAGTGCGTCACGAACGGGCGAACGCGAAAGGCCGAATTGCTCCGCGAGCGATACCTCGTCCAGCGGCGCGCCAGGCTTGAGTTGCAGCGTCAGGATCTGTCTGCGCAGCTCTTCGTAGATGTATCGCCCGCCATGGCGGCGGACACCCGCCTCTGCCTCGTTGGTCGCTTTGCTCATGGTCTTCCCGCCGTCGTCGTAGGCCCGGTAAAGCGGGCGTGCTTTGGAGTTTAACATTGCCCGCCCCTCGCCTCAGACCTTCGGAAATCCCGCGCCCCACGTGTCGCTGAGCATGAATCCCGCCGCCAGCGGGTCGTCGGGGTCAACCCCGATCTGCTGGATGCCGTACAGCCACGCGCGGCCCTGCACACGCGGCAAAACCGCGGGCCGGCCGCCGACTTCCGTTTTGCCGAGCAACTGCACGGAGAATTCGCCCCCAATTGTCGAGCGCGACTTCAATTTCGTGCCGACGTCTGCCAATCCGCGGGCGGCGAGTGTCGCGAGGTTCGCCGAGCTTCCGGTGCCGCACGGCGAGCGATCGACGCGGCCGGGAGGCAAAGTCGTGCAGGTTTGATACAGCTCGTCGCTCACGCGGTTGCGGAACATGACATAGGCGACTTCGTTGATTTGCGGGTATAGCGGATGCTGAATCTCGATCTGCTGGTTGATCACGTCCTTGAGCGACACGCCCAGCTCGGCCAGCGCGCGTGCGTTCTCCGGGGCAATCGTCAGCCCGACCTGCCCGACGTCGATGAGCGCGTAATAGACGCCGCCATATGCGATATCGGCGCGAATCGTCCCGAACTGCGCAGTGTCGATGCCGAAGTCGAGCCGTTCGACGAACGACGGCACCATGTCGAGCGCGACGCCCGTGCAGCGGCCGTCCCGGCACGTTGCGCGAGCCGTGACGAGACCGGCAGGCGTGTCGAGCACAATGGTCGTTTCGGGCTCCTGCATTTCGACCATGCCGAGTTCGAGCAAGGCCGTCACGACGCAGATGGCATTGCTTCCGGACATCGGATGGGCCTTGTCCGCCTGCAGCACGATAAAGCCCGCGTGGGCCTCGGGCCGCGTGGGCGGCAGCAGCAGATTGACAGACATCTGGAGGCAGCCTCGCGGTTCGAGTACGACGAGCCTGCGCAGGCTGTCGTCCACCTCGTTGAGGTAATTCATCTTGTCGAGCATGGTCTCACCGGGGATGCCCACGACGCCCCCAGTGATGACTTTGCCGATCTCGCCTTCGCAGTGCACATCCACGAGTTGAAGTGTCTTTTTCCAGCGCATGTTCGATCTGCCTTACTTGATGTACCAGCCCCACGGCTTGTCGCTGCCGTACCGCGTAATCTGCTTGGTTTCGAGGTAGTTGTTCAACCCCCACTCCCCCAGTTCGCGCCCGATGCCGCTCTGCTTGTAGCCGCCCCACGGCGCCTCCGTGAAGGTCGGCTGCGAGCAGTTGATCCAGACAATACCTGCCCGCAGTTTGCGCGCCACGCGCTCGCAGCGCTCGCTGTCGCGCGACATCACGGCCGCGCCAAGGCCGAAGCGTGAATCGTTGGCAGAACGTACGGCTTCCGTCTCGTCATCAAAGGGTCGGACACAAACGACCGGGCCAAAAATCTCTTCAGTCCAGACCCAGCTGGTCTCGGGCACGTCGGCGAAAACAACCGGCTCCATGAAAAAGCCCTTCTCGAGATGTTTGGGCCGCCCACCGCCGGTCACGAGCCGCGCCCCCTCTTCCACGCCACGCTCGACCGCATGCCGCACCTTGTCGTACTGGCCCTTGCTGACAAGTGGCCCGAGCAGCACGCCATCCTGCAAACCGCTGCCGATGGTGATTTTCTGCGTCGCCTCTTTCAGGCGATCGAGCAGCTTTGTATAGATGCCGCGCTGCACCAGCACGCGCGAGGTGGCCGAGCACACCTCGCCCTGATTCCAGAATATGCCGAACATGATCCATTCGACAGCCGCCTCGATATCGCTGTCGTCGAAGACGATGAACGGCGACTTGCCGCCCAGTTCGAGACTGACGTTCTTGATGTCGCGCGCCGCGGCCTGCATGATGCGGCTGCCGGTGGGCACGCTGCCGGTAAAGGCGAGCTTGTCGACTGCGGGATGCTCGCTCAGCGGCGCGCCGGCGTCCTGGCCCAACCCGGTGATGACGTTCAGGACGCCCGGCGGCAGGTCCGCCGCTGCCGCGATATCCGCAAGCTCGAGCGCCGTAAGCGGCGTGAGCTCCGAGGGCTTGAGCACCATCGTGCAACCCGCGGCCAGCGCGGGCGCCACTTTCCACGCGGCCATCAGCAGCGGAAAGTTCCAGGGAATGATGGCGCCGGCCACCCCAACGGGTTCCTTGCGCGCAACCGAACTGAAGCGGTCATCGGGGAGTGCGATAGTCGTTTCGGCATGCTCATCGAGTTTCTCCGCGAGGCCAGCGTAGAAGTCGAAGCAGCCCGCCGCATCGCCCAGATCCCACAGCGCCTCCGGCAGCGGCTTGCCGTTGTCGCGCACTTCGATTTCGGCCAACGCCTGCAGGCGGTCGCGAATGCCTTTGCCGATGCGGCGCAGGACAGCCGCACGCTCGGCGCCGCTCATGCGCGACCATGGGCCTTCGTCGAACGCCTTGCGCGCGGCCTTGACGGCAAGATCGACGTCTTCAGCTGTTGCGGCCGCAACTTTCGCAATGACTTGCTCGGTGCACGGATCGACCGTTTCGAAGCTGCCGTTGTGCACCGGCGCGACCCAGCGGCCATCGATGAAGAGCTTTTCGTACGATTTCATATTCAACCCGATATTGTTTGCGCAATGTGATGAGTTTGACGTCGAACGCTACCCGCTAGAACCGGTACGCGCTGAACGGCGCGAGATCCTGCCTGGTGGGGCGGCCCGCAACCATGTCGGCGATCAGCCTTCCCGTCGTCGCGCCGAGGGTGAGGCCGAGCTGGCCATGACCGAAAGCCATGAAGACGTTTTCGAGCCTGCGCGAGCGGTCGATAACCGGCTTCGTGTCCGGCAGGAAGGGACGATAGCCCACGCCATATTCGACGTTCGCGGTGCGCAGTTCGGGCAGCACGCGTTTCGCCTTCTCGAGAATGATGTCGGCCCGTTTGAAATTGGGCGCGGCGCCCTGCCCGGCGAATTCGATGGTCCCGCCAATCTGCAGGCCGCGCGTCATCGGCGTGAAGCAAAACCCGCCATCGGCGTAGATGGTCGAGTGGCGCATCTCGACGCCGGGGTCGGCAACCACGACCTGGTACCCTGCGATGCCCTCGAGCGGCACGCTCACGCCGAGAGCACCGAAGAAGCGCCGCGCGCCCGTGCCGGCGGCAACCACCACGTGCCGGGCTGCCACGCACTCGCCGTTCGTGAGCGTGACGCCGGTCGCCTTGCCGTTCGCCTCATCGATACGGCTCGCTTCCGTTCTGATCCGGCGGCCGCCTCGTGCAATGAAACTGTCGGTGAGCGCGGCGATGAATCCCATGGTGTCGCGCACGGAACGCCAGTCCGCGAAGAGCAGCCCATGAGAAAACTTGCCTGCGAGCGCCGGCTCGAGGTCGCCGACGTCTTTGGCGTTCAACCGTTTCGCCTTGAAGCCGAGTGACTCGCGCAACGCCAGATGCGGCTGCTCGTGCTCGATGCCTTTCGGGTCGTCGAATACTTCCAGAATGGGGCGCTCGCCCATGAGCGCCTTGTCTTCGCAGGCGTCGAGCAGCGGCGCGTAATCCGCGTAGACTTCGTGCGTGAGTGTCGCCATGGCGTTGGCGATATCGACGATCTTCGCGTGTCGCGCGCACATGAGAAAACGGACAAACCAGGGGATGATGCCAGGCAACGCGCTCGGCCGCAGCGCCAACGGTCCCTTCTGGTCCATGAGCCAGCCGGGAATCTTCATGAGAATGCCGGGCTTGGACAGCGGAATGACTTCGCTCACCGCCATCTGCCCGCAGCTCCATTTGGCGGTGCTGTTACCCGGCGCTTCGGGATCGATGAGCGTGACCGCATAGCCGCCGCGCTGCAGATACAGCGCACAGCACACGCCAACGATACCGCCGCCAATGACAACGGCCGACTCGCGCGGCGCCGCGTTGCGTTCAATCACTGCGGATTCGAGAGGTACGGCGCTCACCTGGCGAACTCCTGAAGGTCAAAGCCCAATGCATAGGGATGATCGTCGTCCACGTAGTGTTCCGAGCGACCGGTGATCCACGCGCGCCCTTCGACGCTGGGGCAGACGGCGTCGATACCGCTGTCGAGCCGGGTCGTCGATTCGACGCGCCCGATGAAACAGCTGCCGATCAGACTTTGATGCCTGAAAGCCTGCCGTGCTTCGAGCAACCCACGCGCATACCGTTGTGCAACGCGCGCAGAGGTGCCGGTCCCGCAGGGCGAACGGTCGATCAGACTCTCGCCGGCAATGACCACGGCGCGTGCGTGAGCTTCGCCCGAAAGCGGTGCACCCGTCCACATGCAGTGCTTCACGCCGCGAATGAGCGGATTGTCCGGATGAACGACTTGCATGGTTTCGTTCAACAGCGCCTGCATGTCACGGCCCCATTCGAGCAACTGCTGCGGATTGAAATGCTCGCATCCGGGGAAATTCTGCTGGACTTCCACGATCGGATAGAAGTTGCCGCCGTAGGCAATATCGAGCACGAGCTTGCCCAACTTCGGATGCACGACTTCCACGTCGCGATGGAGCAGGAAACTGGGCACATTCGTAAAACGCACCGACGTCACGCGATTTCCGTCCTGTTCGTAGCGCGCGCTCAGTTGCCCGGCGGGCACGTCGACAACCACCGTACCCGGCGCTTTCGGCTTCACCAAACCGGCTTCCAGCGCGAACGAGATCGAGCCGATGGACGCATGTCCGCACATCGGCAGGCTCCCCGAGGTTTCGATGAAGAGCAGGCTCATATCGGCATTGGCGGACACCGGGGCATACAGCAGCGTGCCCGACATGTGCGAGTGGCCGCGCGGCTCCAGCATGAGCGCACGGCGAATCCAGTCGTATCGCCCGACGAAGTCCTCGCGCCGCTCGGCCATCGTGCGCCCCGCGAGCGACGGCGCGCCCTCGATGACCATCCGTACCGGCATGCCTTCCGTGTGACCTTCGATGCACTTGAAGCTATGTCGCGTCATTGTCGGTTTTCCACCGGAACGTGTGAGCCGGCGCCGCCCAGGCGCCGGCGTGCGGGTTAGGCCTGAGCGGCTTCGAATACCGCGCGGAACGCGGCCTTTTCTGCGTCGGTCAGCGGCATCAGCGGCATGCGCGCGGCGCCCACCTTGAAGCCTGCGAGTTCGCAGCCGTACTTCACCTTCTGCACGAACTTGCCGGCTTCCATCGTGGCCATGACCGGGAAGAGCGAGCGCATGACGTTTTGCGCACCGCGAATATCGCCGGCCTCGAACTTATTGTAGAAGTCGACGACCGGCTTGACGAAACAATTCGCCGGCCCGCAAATCCAGCTCGTGGCGCCCCACAGGAAGAAGTCGAGCGCCTGATCGTCCGAACCGCAAGAGAGCTGGTAGTGATCCTTGTACTTCTCGCCGATTTCGATGGCGCGCAGCAGGTTGCCACTGCTCTCCTTGATGCCGACGACGCGCGGGTGATCCTTGAAGGCGTCGAGAACGCCGAAACCGACTTCCACGTTCGTGCGGACCGGATAGTTATAAAGAATCACGTTGACGTCCGGCACGGCTTCGAGAATCGCGGCGTAATGCCCAATCAATTCTTCCTGCGACGGCAGCGCATAGTACGGCGGCGCAATAAGAACGTTCGTGTAGCCGGCGTCGCGGACGAGTCGCGTCTGCTCGATGACTTCGCGTGTGGACGAGCCGTTCGCGCCGCCGATGAGCGTCCCGCGTTCGCCCACGACTTCGCGCACCGTCTTGAGGATGGCGCGGCGCTCGTCGTGCGTCAGGGCATAATATTCGCCCGTCGAACCAAGCGGCACGAAGCCGTTGACGCCGGCCTTCAGCTGAAACTCGAGGATATTCGCTAGGGTGTCGTGGTCGACTGCACCGGACGCATTGAACGGCGTAACGAGCGCCGGCAGGATGCCTTTCATCTGCATTTGAATCTCCGCTTCACGATGGAATGGTTGGGGTTCAGTACGCAAAACGCCTGAGAAATTTTGTCTCGACCACGCCGACCAGACGGGTCAGCGGGAAAGCGACAAGGAAATAGATCATTGCAACCGTGGTCAAGAATTCGACTGGCCGTGCCGTGCTGGTCGAAATGTTCTGCCCGACGAACATCAGATCGGCGACACCCACGGACGAGATGAGCGCACTCTCCTTGAACAGGCTCACGACGTTCGAGAGCAACGGCGGAACGGCGCGCAACAGCGCTTGCGGAAAGATCACATAGAGAATCTTCGCCTGCGGCGTGAGACTGAGCGCAATGCACGCGTCATGCTGCTCCGAGGAAATCGACTTCAGCGCCCCGCGAAACGTCTCGCTCGTGATCGCCGCCATATACAACGTCAGCGAAATCACGACCGAGAGGTAAGGCGGAATCGGAATCCTGAAAACGACTGGGAAACAGAAGAACACCCAGAAGAGCTGAATGAGCAGCGGCGTTCCGCGAAAGAATTCGACATAGAGCGTCGTTGCCGCTTTCATCCACCGCGACGAGGACATGCGCAGCAGGCTCAACACGAAACCGGCAAGGCTGCCGATCACAGCGCAACTGCTCGTGAACGCGAGCGTCAGCCCCAATCCTTTGAGTAGGACCAGCCAGTACGGCAGCACGGAAGCGAAATCGAGGTTCATGGTCT
Organism: Paraburkholderia sp. CNPSo 3281; assembly: GCF_024206515.1. Classification (NCBI taxonomy): domain Bacteria; kingdom Pseudomonadati; phylum Pseudomonadota; class Betaproteobacteria; order Burkholderiales; family Burkholderiaceae; genus Paraburkholderia; species Paraburkholderia sp. CNPSo 3281. Next base: position 46,783 of record NZ_JAMBPS010000018.1, read on the forward strand.
TCTCCCTAGCGCTGATGGGCCAGTTCCTGACGTCGCTCGATCACGTGAACGAGCCGCGCGATCGGCAGCGAAAGCGCAAAGTAGATGAGCGCCACGACCGTGTAGGTTTCGAGCGGCCGATAGGCTTGCGTCGCCAGACTCTTGCCCACGTACATGAGATCCGCCACCGCCACGATCGCGACGAGCGCGCTTTGCTGCAGGCTCCCAATGCCGTTGGTCATGAGAACGGGCATCGAGCTACGAAGCGCTTGCGGCAGGACCACATAGAAGGTGCGTTGCCACGGCTTCAGGCCGAGCGCGACGCATGCGTCGAGGTGTTCCTTCGGCACCGCCTGAACGCCTGCGCGATACGCTTCCGCATTGAATGCCGTCAGGTTCAGGCCCAATGCCAGGATGCCCATCACGATGGGGTCGATGAACACATCGACCATCATCGGGATGCAGTAGAAGAACCACACGATTTGCAGCAGCGCGGGCGTGCAACGAAAGAATTCGATGAAAAGCTGCGCGGGCCAGCGCACGATCGCCCAACGGCTCATGACCAGCAGGCACAGGAAAAAGCCGAGCACGAGGCCCATGATGTTGGACGCGAGGGCAAGCTCGACCGTCACCCGCAGTCCGTCAAGCAGGGACCCGAGGCTCCCTTGCAGGAAATGAAAATCAAACTGGTAGTTCATAGCCGCCCTCAGTCGAGATGCAGAACTTTCTCGAGAAACTCGCGCGTGCGCGCTTCCTTCGGACACTTGAACATCTCATCCGGCGCGCCCTGCTCCACGATCTTCCCGCCCGCGCAGAACACGACGCGCGTGGCGATATCGCGGGCGAAGTGCATGTCGTGCGTCACGATGATCATCGCCATCTTCTGCTCCGCGAGCTGGAGCATCACGTTCTGCACTTCAATGACCATTTCCGGGTCGAGCGCCGAGGTCACTTCGTCGAACAGCATCAGCTTCGGCTCCAGCATGAGCGCCCGCGCAATGGCGACACGCTGTTTCTGGCCACCGGAGAGCTGGCTCGGATAGGCGCGGAGTTTGCTCTCCAGGCCCAGACGCGCCAGATACATGCGGGCGCGCTCAGTGGCCTGGGCTTTCGAGAGGCCGCCGACTTTCACCGGCGCAAGAACGAGGTTGCCGAGCACGGAGAGATGCGGAAACAGCGTGTAATGCTGAAAAACCATACCGATCTGCTTCTGCAGCTTTGCATCGATACGCTTCGACCGCCCGGCGTCCTCGCCGTAGATGTACGGCTTGCCCTGAAAGCCGATCTGTCCGCCCTGAATGCCTTCGAGGCCCATCATCACGCGCAGGAGCGAACTCTTGCCGCTGCCGCTCGGGCCGATGATCACGAGCCTGTCGTCCGCGCGCATGTCGAGGCTCATGCGGTCCATGACGACGAGGTTTTCGCCGTAGCGCTTATAGACGTTCTCGAATTGGACGAACTCGCCCGTCGTCGACGGCAAGAAGTTCAGGACGCTCGGGGCAATGTTGGGTTGGGCAGCCATGGTTCGCATTGACAACATGAAATCTCTCCAGCGGGGCGCGTGCGGAAGCACGCGATATGTGAATCGAATCTGCTTTGTCGATCGGTCCAGTGCGGCTGGCGCCGTCACCTCCTCGCCTGGAACACACAATCTTGCGCATCTATTTGTGTGCAATGTTGTACACATAGTAGAAGCCCAAAATTTGACCGTCAATGAGAGATGCGGGATTTCCAGGGAAAACACCGGGACCGTGAAGACGGGGGCATGCGGCGGGCATCGAAATGCAAAAATGGCCGCGGCGCGCACACGCGCGCGCGGCGGCCTTCCAGCAGCGGAATGTTTCGGAACGTGTGCCGGATGCCGCACGTCGCGCGCAAGCGCCGCGGCACCAAACCAGTGTGATTACTTGTTGGTCACGAGCATCGACTGGACGGAAGTCCTGATGAGACGGTTGACCGCCCCCGACTTGACCTGCGCGTTCAGAAAGTCGTTGAGCACGGCGAGATCGGCTTTCGACGTCTCCTTGCGCACGCCGAACGAGACCGCTTGCTGCGCCAGCGGCGGATTGGGCTGAATCGCAACCGCCCACTCCGGGTGCTCCTCGGTCAGCAGCATGTTGGTGATGTTCGCGTCCGCGAGCAGATCGGCGCGCTTCGACATCAACGCGAGACGCGTCTCGTCGTTGCCCGGCAGACGCATGATTTGCGCTTGCTTGATGGCAGCGGAGATCGCCTTGTCCTGGGACGTGCCCGACATGACCGCAATCGTCATCCCGGGTTTGTCGATATCGGCGACGCTGTGCGCGCCCTTCGGAATCTTCGGGTTGTTCTTGTTGTAGACCAGCGAGACGTTGTAGTCGGTGGCGGGCACCGAGAACGAGATCGCTTTCTCGCGCTCAGGCGTGTCGTTCAGCGCAAGCGAGAGGTCCCATTTGTCGGATTGCAGACCCGCGACGATGTTGTCCCACGACGTGTCGACGAATTCGACCTTGACCTTGAGAACATTCTGCCCGAAGTCGCGGCACAGGTCCGAGAAAAAGCCGCTGTACTGGCCAGTTTTCGCGTCGCGCATCACGTACGGGGGCGCAACCGCGGCGCCGCAGCGCAGAACACCTGCTTTCTTCACGCTTTGCCACGCGCTCGCGTCCTCCGCGCGAGACGACGCGCTCGCGAGCACGCAACTCACTGCAACCAGGCCGACGAAAGCTTGACGGGTAATGCGAGACAGCCGAACCATGATGACCTCTCCAATAAGAGTAATCCCGTAGATGCACGATGCGTACGCCACACAATTTTGCATATCCATTTGTGTGCAACGTTGTATGCATAATAGGAAGCCAATATTTGGACTGTCAACCAGGCGATTGCCCTGGCGCTCCGCGCGCGTCGCTCCGTGCGGCGGCGCGCTCCGGCCGCCAGAACGCGAACACGAGCAGCCCGACCGGCGTCTGAGCGCCCATGACGAACGCCACGCACCCCGCCCAGCCCAAGCGATGCCATGCGGGAATCGGCAACACGGAGCCGAGGCTGCCGCCGAAGTATTAGCAGGAGAGGTAGATTCCGATCGCCGTGACCGCCACCGCGAGCCAGCATCGGCAGATCGTCGAGGGCGCACTCGATATCGGCTTTGGCTGGTCGGCAGCGAACGCGCAAGAAGACGGGTTGTGCTCGCTCGTGGTCGCGCGCGAGCCGCTCGTCGCCGCCGTGCCGAGCGGCAGCGTGCATGCGCGCAAGAAGGCGCTCGACCAGACTGTCTCGTGGATCGAGCCGTTCACCTCGACGTGCGTGGAGCGCTTCGTCGAGCTTGCGCAGTCGGTTGCGCAACGAGAAACGCGCGGAACTTGAATCGCGCGAATTTCAAACAGGTGCCGACGTCACGTCCGCCGTTTGCGTGGCATGCGCGGCCCGCTTCAAACGCGCCACGCCTTCGCGAATCTGATCCACGTTCGGCGCGGCGAACGAAAGGCGCAGCGACGCGGGGTCGGGCTCGTCAGCGAAAAACGCCTTGCCCGGAACAAAAATCACCTTGTTCGCAATTGCATTCGGCAAGAGCGCATCGATCGCGACACCCGGAATACGCGCCCACACGAACATGCCGCCTTCCGGTTGATGAAACGCAATTTCGTCGCCGAATTGCGCGCGCAAGTCATCGCAAAGCGCTTCGCATTTGCGCCGATACGCTTGCGTGATGTGCGGAAGATGCCGTTCGAGCGAGCCCGCCGCCAGGTAGTGCGCGGCGATTGCCTGGGTCCACGGCGTACTGCACAGGTCGACGGTCTGCTTGGCGATCACGCAGCGCCGCGCGATTTCGGCGGGCGCGACGGTCCAGCCTACGCGCAAGCCGGGCGCAACGACTTTCGAAAGACTCGAGAAGTGCACGACCCAAGCGCGCGCGCCCGGCACTTCGCTTGCCAGCGCCAGCATCGACGGCACCGCGTTGCCTGCGAAACGCAGATCGCCGTACGGATCGTCCTCGACGATCACGAAGCGGTATTGAACCGCGAGACGCAAGAGCGCAAGGCGCCGCTCGCGCGTGAGCGTGGCCCCGGTGGGATTCGCGAAGGTCGGCACCGTGTAGAGCAGCCTGGGCCGGTCAATCGCGCCCGAAGCGAGCCGCGCGGCGAGTTCGTCCACGTCGAGACCGTCGCCGTCGACCGGCACCGTCACGACATGCGCCTGCTGGAGTCGGAGCGCCTGCAGTGTGGCCGGATAGGCGGGCTGCTCGGTCAAGGCCGTGTCGCCCGCATTGAGCAACACGCGCAACAAGAGGTCAAGGCCTTGCTGCGACCCTGTGGTGACGACCATCTCCTCAGGCGCGCAGGTCACACCGCGGCGCGCCATCAGCGCGAGCAACTGCGTTTTCAATTCGGGCAAACCGTCGGTCGGGCCATATTGCAGGCAGCGCGTGGAAGCCTGCCATGCCTGAGCCGCTGCCGCCTGCAGTCCATCGGCGTCGAACAGGTCGCTGGCGGGATAGCCGCCAGCGAAGGAAATCATGCCTGGCTCTCCCAAGTACTTGAACAGCTCGCGAATGGGCGAACCGGCGGGATGCTGAAAGGGCGCGGTGAAATCGTACATGGCGGACATGGAGTCGATGGCGGTTAAGCGCGGCAACGGACAAGCTTCGATTGTGGTCAGCCCTCACGGGCGTATCAAACGAAATCTAATCACCACGTCATGCGGTTTGCTCATCAAGCCATCGCGCAATGAAAAAGCCCGTGAATTCACGGGCTCTTTTTGCGCGGCCTGACTACCCGCGGTCACACGACGTTCTTTTCGACGATCGGCCGATTTTCCAGTACGCGCGACCAGTCGAGCGAAGACAGATCGAGCGTCGCGTACCGGCCGTTGAGGATCAGTTCGCTCACGCCGCGCCCGGTTGCGGGCCCCTGCTGCAGTCCGTGCCCGCTAAAACCATTGGCAAACACGCAATTGTCGATGGCCGGGTGATAACCAATGATGGCGTTCTGGTCGAGCACGTTGTACTCGTAATAGCCGGACCAGCAGTTCTCCACGCGCAGCGCCTCGAATCCCGGCACGCGGTGCGCAAGCGTGGGCCAGATCACGTCGTCGAAGATGGCGTGATCGACTTCGTCGAGTGGCAGGTCGTTGGGGTCGTTGTCCGCGCTCGGCGACGTTCCGGTGATGTACGTGTTGCCCTCGGGGCGGAAATACACGCCGGACGGATCGATCAGCAACGGGCACGCGGCGAGCCGCGCGGGCGACGACACGTTGAAAATGCTGCGGCGGCGCGCATAGACCGGAATGTCGATGTCCATCATTTCCGCGAGCTTGCGCGCCCACGCGCCGGCTGCGTTCACGAGCGTGTCGCACGCATGGCGTTCGCCGTCGCTCGCGATCACGTGCGTGACCTTGCGGCCACTGCGCACGACGCCGGTCACATCGGCCGGCACATAGCGCGCGCCGAGCGACTGCGCCTTCTTGCGCAACGCCTGCACGAGGCCGTAGCCGTCGAACCAGCCCTCGCCGCTGCGGCCATATGCGCCGCTTGCGAGATCCTCGACGTTGAGCCAGGGAAACTTCGCGTGCAACGCGTCGCGCGACATGAGTTCGATGTCCGCGCCGAGACGCGTTTGCAGCGCGTGATTCTCGCGCAGCGTCGCATCGCCCGCTTCCGTGGCGAGGAAAAGATAGCCGCCCTCGTGGAGATCGATCGACGGACGGCTGCCGTTCACTTCGAGCCGCTCGCCAATGCCGCGCAGAAACTCGATGCCGAACAGCGACATCTGGATCGACAACGGCGTGGAAAACTGCTGCCGGATCGACGCAGCCGAAAGCGCCGATGACGAGCGCGCATAACTCGGGTCGCGCTCGAACACGGTGACGGAAACCGTTGGGTCGGCTGCGCGCAGAAAGTAAGCAATAGAACTACCGATTACCCCGCCGCCAACGATAACGACTTGAGAACTCACGACTTGCTCCAGATTGCGGATAACTGCGGCGCGCATGGATTGGGTTTGCGCGAACCGATCCATCGACCGGGTGCACCATGCGCCCGGTCAAGTCTGCTCAACTACGCCAAACGCGCTTATTCGACGTTGAAATCGATGCCCTGTGCGAGCGGCAGCGCCGACGAATAGTTGACCGTGTTGGTTGCGCGGCGCATGTAAGCCTTCCACGCGTCGGAGCCCGACTCGCGCCCGCCGCCCGTTTCCTTCTCGCCGCCGAACGCGCCGCCGATCTCCGCGCCGCTCGGCCCGATGTTCACGTTCGCAATGCCGCAATCGCTGCCCGCGGCCGACGTGAAGCGTTCGCTCTCACGCAGGTCCGTCGTGAATACGCACGACGACAGGCCATGGTGGGCGGCGTTGTTCGCATTGATGGCGTCGCCGAAGTCGCTGTACTTGAGGACGTAGAGAATCGGCGCGAAGGTTTCCTTCAAGACCACTTCGGTTTGCGACGGCATCTCGACGATCGCCGGGCGCACGTAAAAGCCCTTCTCGTTGCCCGCCACCGCGTGGCGCTCGCCGCCGAACACCTTGCCGCCCTCGCGCTTTGCCTGCTCGAGCGCCGACTGCATTCGGGCGAACGACTGCTCGTCGATAAGCGGCCCCATCAGCGTGCCCTGTTCCAGCGGATTGCCGATCACGACCTTGCCGTAGAGCGTCTTCAGGCGCTCGACTGCCTTGTCGTATACGCTCTCGTGCACGAACAGGCGGCGCAGCGACGTGCAGCGCTGGCCGGCCGTGCCGACCGCCGAGAACAGGATGCCGCGCAGCGCGAGTTCGAGATCGGCAGTCGCGGAGACGATGCCTGCGTTGTTGCCGCCCAGTTCGAGCAGCGAGCGGCCGAAGCGGCGCGCGACCTCGACGCCGACGGTGCGGCCCATTTCGGTGCTGCCCGTTGCGCTCACGATGTTCGAGCGCGGATCCGCCACGAGCTTCGCCCCCACTTCACGGCCACCGACCACGAGGCTCGTGAGGCCTTCGGGCGCATCGCCGAATTCCTTCAACACGTCCTGCATGATCTTGTTGACGGCAACCGCGGTGAGCGGCGTCTTTTCCGAAGGCTTCCAGACCACGGCGTTGCCGCACACGAGCGCGAGCGCAGCGTTCCACGACCACACGGCGACCGGGAAATTGAACGCGGAAATGACGGTACACACGCCCATCGGATGCCACGATTCGGCCATGCGGTGGCCGGGACGCTCCGAAGCAATGGTCAGACCGTAAAGCTGACGCGAGAGGCCGACCGCAAAGTCGCAGATGTCGATCATTTCCTGCACTTCGCCGAGGCCTTCCTGGAAGATCTTGCCGGTTTCCAGCGAGACGAGGCTGCCGAGCGCGCGCTTCTGCTCGCGCAGCTTGTTGCCGAGCAGGCGTACGAGTTCGCCGCGGCGCGGCGCGGGCACGTTGCGCCAGCTCTTGAACGCCTCCTGCGCCTTCGCCAGCGCGGCGTCGACGTCGGCTGCCGACTGGCTCGCGACGCGGCCGATCAGTTCGCCGTTGATCGGCGAATGCACGGCGATGTCGCCCGCTTCCGCGAGCTGCGAAATACCGAGATCCGAGAGGATGGAGGAGGCTTTCATAGGTAGAATCCCTTAAAAATTTCCGATACGAAACATTGCTACTTTAGGAAACTATACACGCGCAATTTTGCGGCGACAACACGAAAATCTTCGGGATTTTCGCCATGCCGCGTGTATCGCTCCCGGCGGGCTTTCCGCCATTGAAATGGCATGAGGCCGCCCTGCGGGCGGACCCTCGATTTCCTATTGGAAACAATGCATTCGGCGCCGGCAGTGCCGGCGCCCTTCAAGGTAGCAGAGGCGAGTGATCTCAGTCCGCGGTTCGCGTCGTGACCGGCACCCACGCCACGTTTTTGACCTGATACAGCGTCGAACTCGGGCTCTTCAGGTCGCCCTGGGCATTGAAGGCGATCTTGCCCGTAATGCCGTCGTAGTTCGTGGCCTTCAGCGCGGCGTTGTACTGCGCCGGCGTCGCCGAGCCGGCCTTCTCCATCGCCGTGATCGCGACCCACGCCGCGTCATAGGCGAACGGCGCGTAGGCGAGCATGTCGATGCCGTACTTCTGCTTGAACTTCGCTTCGAAGCCTCGACCCTTGGGCAGCGTGCCGAGCGGCTGGCCGTATTCCCACACCGAAGCGCCATCGGCGGAATCGCCGGCGAGCTTGATGAAGTTCGCGTCCATGACGCCGCCGCCCGCGAGGAATTGCGCCTTCAGGCCAAGCTGGCGCATGCGCTTGACGATCATGGCGGCCTGCGCGTCGAGGCCGCCGAAGAACACGAGATCCGGACTCGTGCGCTTGATGCTCGTGAGCTGGGCGCTGAAATCCACCGCCTTGTCGTTCGTGAACTCGCGCGCGACGATCGTGCCGCCGCTCGCCTTCACGGCCTTCTCGAACTCGTCGGCTTCGCCCTGGCCGAAGGCCGTGCGGTCGTCGATGATGGCAATGCGCTTCGCCTTCGTCACCGTCGCCGCATAGTTGCCCGCGTTGCCGGCGTTTTGCGAGTCGGTGGCGATCACGCGGTAGATGGTCGGCGCGCCGCTTTGGGTGATGGCCGGATTGGTGGCGGCCGGCGTGATCATCGGAATGCCCGCTTTCGCGTAGATCTGCGAGGCCGGCAGCGTCGTGCCCGAATTGAAGTGGCCGATCACGACGGCCACGTTGTCGTCCACGAGTTGCTGCGCGACCTGCACGCCAATGCGCGGATCGCTCTGGTCATCCTGCGAGTCGATCACGAACTTGACCGGCTTGCCGCCAATGGTGGGATGCGCAGCGTTGGCTTCGTCCACGGCCAGACGCACGCCGTTCTCGATGTCCTTGCCATACGCTGCGCCGCCGCCCGTGAGCGGGCTGGCCACGCCGATCTTCACGACCATTTCCTGCGCGCTCACCGCGCCGGCAACCAACATCAACGACGCTGCGATCGCGCAGCCACGACGAGAAGCGAGGAAACGAGGAGACATGCGATATTCCTTCGGTATCTGGAGCCGGCACGTGATGCGTCTGAATGGTCGCGCGGACCTTCGACGCACAGGATTCGTCTCGCGCCGCGCGATGCAGCACGGCGGGACGTGAACGGATTGTCGGCAGCGGTTCCGGCGGCATCAAACGAAATCTAATCACCACGTAATGCGCTTTTCTCATCAAGCCCGTCCACGCGGGGAATACGGCAACGCGTGACGCGGCCTCGCAGGCATTGGGAAATACCCGATAACGCCGAGATGCCCGCTTGTGCGTGGGTGTCATGCGAGCGCGGCTTGGGTGCGCGCCGTGCCTTGCGCCGTCTGGGTTTGCGTCAGAAATCATCAACTTCCGGGCGGGCAATTTACTTAGCCATGCTTGTTAAACTCGGCATGACACAACAAGCGTCGCACGATACGCGATACGCAAATGTTATGATCAGAAACATAGAGTACGATACGAACACCCGCGAACCATCAGCGAGCACCCCGAGTTCCCGAATGGAAACCCCGTCCCTCAGGCCCGCCGAGAACGCCTCGGCGGAGCTGGGCAAGCGCGTCAAGGCGGCCCGGCTGAAGCAGGATTACACGCTCGAGGCCGCCAGCCGCGTGTGCGGCGTGTCGCGCTCCACGCTCTCGAAGGTGGAAAACGGCGTCATGTCGCCAACGTTCGACGTGCTGCAGAAGATCGTTCACGGCCTGAAGATCGACCTCGGCGAACTGTTCGGCTCGGCGCCCAGACCGCGCGCGAGCGGACGCCGCGCACTCACCCGCAAGGGCGGCGGGCAGCAGCATTCGGCCGGCTGCTATCAGATGGAGTTGCTGGCGACGGAACTCGCCCACAAGGCGATGCACCCGTTTCGCATTCGCGTGACGGCGCACTCGCTCGACGAGTTCACGGAATGGGGCCGGCATGAAGGCGAAGAATTTCTCTTCATACTGAGCGGCTCGGTTTGCCTCTACTCCGAGCTTTACGCACCGACGCATCTCGAAGCCGGCGACAGCCTCTATTTCGACAGCCGCACAGGGCATGCGGCCGTCTCCACGAGCGAAGAAGACGCGGAAGTCCTCTGGCTCATCAACGAACCGCACCCGGACACGCAGGACGGCGCGCCGGGCGTTTGAACCTTCAGGCTTACGCAGCGTTCGCGGTCATCTTGAAGATGCCGGTGGCGTTACCCGCGTCGAAGCGCAAATCGGTCTGCCAGCGCCGCGTGACCTGATCGAACGTGCGCTTGCGCGTGATGAACTCGTAGAACGAGCCCGGCACCTCGCGCGTCACGCGCTGGCCGTCCGCCGCGCGGAACTCGCGCTTCACGGTGTCGGCGCGATACGCCGTCTGAAACACGCGGCCCGAGCGCGAGGTCTCGACACTGGGCTTCATCGGACGCCCCTTGGCCTTCTCGTCGTCCGAAAGCTGGAAGACGTCTTCCACGCGGTCGGTCGCGTGATTGAAGGCGTTGCCTTCCGTTGCGATCCACGCCATTTCCGCCGATTCCTGCAGCAATGTCTCGTAGTCCGAAATAGACGGCACATCGTGCTGCCGCGCGAATGCCCCGACGATCACGGGCAGCAGCTGCAGCGCTGCATCGAGCGGCAGCGAGCCGTCGCGTTCGAGTTCTGAGAGCTGTGCCATGGCAAGCGGCGTGAGCGGATCTTTCGACGCGCCCACCACGTTCGTCACGGCTTGCTGGAACGCCGCCGAAAAGCGCTCGGGGTGCAGTTCGCTCACGAAGAACTGCGCGATCTCGTCGGGCGCGTCTTCGTGAGCATAGGCGCGCCCCGTCATGCCGAGCTTGTCCAGCGGATAGCGGCCATTCAGGCGAAAGCCGAGCGGACGCAGAATACGCGTGAACGCCGCTTCGCCGGGCGGCAGCGCGCCGTTCTGCGCCCAGCGCACGGTGCGCAGCGCGCCATGGTCGAAGTACACCGCGCCGCCCTGCGCCACCGTATCGTTCGTGTATGTGCGGCCGTTGGGCGAGCGCTCCAGCAGGTCTTCGAACAGCGCCATGTTCATCGCCTGGGCAAGTTCGGCGCGCGTGACGGTGCCGCTTTCCCAGTCGCCGAGCATCGACGGAAAGTTCAGCGTTGCAAAGAGGGTTTCGGTTTTCTCGCGGCCCAGCAGTGCGGACAACAAGCGTTCTACGTTCGAATTGCGCATCACCAATCTCACAGGAAACGACCGCCTTGCAGCGGCCATCAAACGGGCCTCTGGCCATTGGCTTCGGCCGACTATACGTAAAACGCATTATTCAAATGGTTGCGCACCGCGTAAAGCGAGATTAAATTGTCACTTGATGAGTTTCTGGAATTACCATGCGCAAGTTCAAGATCCCGAACATCGGCGCGCTGACGGCTTTCGAAGCCGCGGCGCGGCACGAGAGCTTCACTCACGCCGCCAAGGAGCTGTTCCTCACCGAAAGCGCGGTCTCGCGCCAGATCGCCACGCTCGAATCGAATCTCGGCGTGCGCCTTTTCGTGCGCGCCAAACAGCGGGTCGTGCTCACACGCGCGGGCCGGCTCTATAGCACCCAGGTGCGCCGTGCGCTCGAAAACCTCGATCGCGACACGCTCTCCATCATTGCGCACGGCAGCGGCGGCGGTTATCTGGAACTCGCCGTGCTGCCGACCTTCGCGTCCGAGTGGCTGATTCCGCGCCTCAAGGACTTCTACGACCGCACGCCCGATGTGCGCGTGAACATGGGCGTGCGCACCGAGACGTTTTCGTTCGAGGAATCGCATTTCGAAGCCGCGATCCACTACGGCAAGCCCACCTGGCCCGGCACGTCGTCCGACTTTCTGTTCGGCGAGGAAGTGGTGCCCGTCTGTTCGCCGTCGCTGCTCGCGCGCCCCATCAAGAAGGCGCATGAGCTGCTCGCCTACCCGCTGCTGCACTCCACCACGCGCCCCGACGCCTGGACGCGCTGGTTCTCCGACCTCGGCGTGGAAGACAACGCCACCATGCACGGCGTGCGCTACGAACTGCACACGATGCTGATCGCCGCGGCCGCGGCCGGCCTTGGCGTGGCGCTCGTGCCGAAGTTCTTCGTGGAAGGCCAGCTCGAGCGATTTGGCGTCATCATCCCGTTCGAAGCCCCGGCGATTGCCGATGGCGGCTACTACTTCGTCTATCCCACCGAGCTCAGCCACGGCAAGCCACTGGAACGCTTCCGCGCGTGGCTGCTCGAGCAGGCGGGCGCCTACAACGCCTTGCAAGGGCAAGGCTGATCGGCGGTCGAGCACGTGAGATATACGATCAGAAAAAAGTTTCCTATAGGAAATAGTTGGGTTAGCATCGAAGGAAATCACTTCTTCGTCGCGAGACTGAAATGGAAGACGACGTCGTCATCGGTGCCGGCATCGTCGGGGTCTGCGCCGCGCTCAATCTGGCGCAGCGCGGCGTGCGCGTGCATATCGTCGATAGCGCCCCGCCCGGTTCGGGCTGTTCGTTCGGCAACGCGGGCCTGATCGCGGTCGACCATGTCGCCCCACTCGCGAGCCCCGGGACGATGGCCGGCCTGCCCCGCATGCTGCTGCGCCGCGACAGCCCGCTGCGCCTGCACAAACGCAGCCTGCCGCGCATGGCGCCGTGGGTGCTGGAGTTCGCCGCGCAGGCGCAGCGCCCGCGCTTCCGGCGCAATGCGCGCGCGCTCGCGAGCCTCGTGACCGGTGCGGCGCAGGCCTGGCGTCGTCTGCTGGATCGGCACATCGCCGCCGACCTCTTTCGCGACATCGGCTCGCTCTACGTGTTCGAGCAACCCGTTGCGCACGCAACGGAGCGCGTGCAACTCGACCTGCTCGACCGGCACGGCGTGCGTTACGAAAATCTCACGGCCGAGCAGGTGCGGCGCGACTATCTACCGTCGCTCACGCCGCATATCAGCCATGCGCGCTACTTTCCCGGCATGGCTTCGGTCACGAATCCGCAGCAGGTCGTCGAGCGTATTTTCGGAGCCGCGCTCGCAGCGGGCGCGAGATTCACGAGCGCTGCCGTCGATGCCTTGCGCGCCCTGCCCGATGGCCGTATCGGCGTCACGCTGAACGGTGCGACGCACCCAGCCGCCAAGGTGCTGATCGCGGCCGGCTCGCGCAGCGCCGAACTCGCGCAGCAGCTCGGCGCAAGGATTCCGCTCACTAACGAGCGCGGCTATCACGTTCAGCTCGGCGCACCCTCGCAAGATACGCTGAGCGTGCCCGTGAGCTTCGTCGAGCGCGGCTTCACCTGTAACCCGATGGCGCAAGGCATCCGGCTTGCCGGCACCGTCGAGCTCGGCGCGCGCGGCGCGCCCGACTGGCGCCGCGCCGATCTGCTCGCCACGCAATTCCACACGCTCTTTCCCGGCGCGCCCGCTGTGCAGGTCGCAAGCCGCTGGTACGGCGAGCGCCCCACGCTGCCCGACTATCTGCCGATGATCGGCGAGATGCCCGGGGCACGGAATGTGTTCGTCGCAACCGGCCATCAGCATCTGGGTCTCACGCTCGGGCCGCTCAGCGGCGAACTCGTCGCACAATTGATGGCGCGCGAGACGCCCGCCGTCGATCTCGCGCCGTTTCGCATCGACCGCTTTTGAGGCGGCCGGAACGCACGCCACCACACCCACGCATCATTCATCAGGAGAGAAGATTTGATGGAGCCCATCGCGATTTACGACGCAGCCGCGACGGCGCGCCTGCTCGACTTCGGCGTGCTGCTCGACGCCCTCGCCACGGCCGCGCAGGACCACGACGCGGGCCGCATTCACGCGCCCGTGCGCACGGGCGTGCCGCTCAAGGGCAACGGCGTCATGCTCTCGATGCCCGCCAGCGCCGAGGACATCGCCATCCACAAGCTCGTGAGCGTGTGCCCGGCCAACACGGCGCTCGGTATGCCGACCATCTTCGGCGCGGTGACGGTGTGCAATGGCGCGACGGGGCAGCCGGAGTTCATCCTCGACGGCCCGACCGTGACCGGGCGGCGCACCGCGGCGCTCTCCATGCTAGGTGTGCGGCTCTTTCACCCCGGCGCGCCGCGCGCGTTTCTGGTGATCGGCACCGGACAGCAGGCACGTTTTCATGCCGAGGCGATCGGCCAGCTTTATCCGGCGGCGACGCTCTACGTGAAAGGTCGGACCGAAGCGTCCGAAGCGGCATTGCGCGCCCACTTCGCGCAGTCCGGCGTGGACGTGACGCCCGCGCACGGTGCGGTACCGCAAGAAGTCGATGTGGTCATCGCCGCGACGACGAGCAAGACGCCCGTGTACGACGACGCAGCGAGCCAGGACCGGCTCGTGATCGGCGTGGGCGCCTTCACGCCGGACGCGGCCGAAATCGCCCAGGACACGGTGCGTGCGAGCCGCGTGTTCGTCGACGATCTCGCAGCCGCGCGCGAAGAAGCCGGCGACCTGCTGCAGGCCGGCGTCGACTGGGCGAACGTGCGCACGATCGGCTCCGCTGTGGCAAACGGCGCGGCGCATGACGGCAGACCTGTGCTGCTGAAGACGGTCGGCAGCGGCGCCTGGGATCTCGCGGCGTGCCGCGTCGCCCGGCAAATGCGCTAACCCGAATGCGCGGATTAGAATCGCACATCGACCGCGCAGCGCAATCCCATCCGAGACCCAAGGCAGACGCACCATGACGACGAGCGCCCCCCAACCCGCCGTGAAAGTCCTGCGCGGCGGTGTCATCGAAACCACGCATATCGCCCACATTGCCGTGGTCGACGCCCAGGGCCGCGTGCTCTACGCGCTCGGCGAGCCGCATCGCATGACGCTCGTGCGCTCGGCGGCCAAGCCCGCGCAGGCGCTCGCCGTGGCCGAAACAGGCGCGCTCGAACGCTTTCACTTTGACGACGCCGATCTCGCGCTCATGTGCGCCTCGCATAGCAGCGAGGACCGCCATATCGAGCGGACGCGCGCGATGCTCGCCAAGGTGTCCGCTGCGGAATCGGACCTGCGTTGCGGCGGCCATGCGCCACTCTCCGACGCCGTCTACAAGGCGTGGATCAAGCGCGACTTCACGCTGGGCGCGGTGTGCAGCAACTGCTCGGGCAAGCACGCGGGCATGCTCGCGGGCGCGCGCGCGATCGGCGCGGCGCTGGCCGATTACCATTTGCCTTCGCACCCCTTGCAGCAACATGTGAAGCGCGTCGTGGCCGACGTTTGCGATCTTCCCGAGACGGACGTCGAGTGGGGCATCGACGGCTGCAATCTGCCCACCCCGGCCTTCCCGCTCGACCGGCTCGCCCGCCTGTTCATGAAGCTCGCCGATGCGCAGGACCGCGCGGCTTTGCCAGGATCGGCCGCGACCGCCTCGCGCACGCAGGCGCTCGCCCACATCTATCGCGCGATGACGTCGTATCCGGAACTCGTGGCCGGCGAAGGCCGCTTCTGCACGGCGCTCATGCACGCGTTCGAAGGCGCGCTCGTCGGCAAGCTCGGCGCGGCGGGCAGTTATGCGATTGGCGTGCGCGCCAGCGCGGCGACCGCGCCGCACACGGGCGGCCCGGCATTGGGTATCGCGGTGAAGATCGAGGACGGCGATTTGTCCGCGCTCCATGCCACCGTCGTGGAAGTACTCAGGCAACTGGGCATCGGCACGCCGGAACAGCTGGCACAACTAAGGAAATTCGACGCCCCGCGCATCGTCAACACGATGGGCGTCGAGACGGGTTACGTCGCGCCGCAGTTCACGCTGGAGCGCTTCGAACACGCGCCCGGCAAGTAAGGAATAGACGAGCCAGGCGCGGGCTTTGAAAGCCCGCGCCCAGACTCACAGCAACGCGACGACCTTCACGTCGCTGCGATCGGCCGATGCCACGACCTTGCCGTCCACACGGCGGAACATGAGCGTCACCGTATGCTTGCCCACGCGCAGATCGCCCACTTCGAGCCAGTCGATGCCTTCGGGCAGCATGGGCTGCTCGACACGCACTTCGTTGCGCGCCGCGTCGATCGTCACGCCAAGACACGCTTCGAGCATCATGAACGGCGAGCCCGCGGCCCAGGCTTGCGGCAGGCAGGCCACCGGATACGCCGTGGGCGGCTCGCCGCGCCGGCGTGGGAACCCGCAGAAGAGTTCGGGCAGACGCATGTCGAACGTCACCGCGGCCTCGAACAGCGCCTGCAAGAGGCGCACCGCTGCCGCCTTGCGGCCATAGCGCGCGAGACCGCGTGCACACAGCGCGTTGTCGTGCGGCCAGACCGAGCCGTTGTGGTACGCCATGGGGTTAAAACGCGCCTGGCCCGCCGCGAGCGTCCGCACGCCCCAGCCCGTATGAAACAGCGCCGATTCGAGCACTTCCGCCACGGCGCGGCCACGCTCTTCCTGGGGCAGCCCGAAGGCGAGCAGATGTCCCGCGTTCGACGCGAGCACGCGGCAAAGATCGCCGTGGCCATCGAGCGCAATACCGTAGAACTCCGACTCCGGCATCCAGAACTTCTCTTCCACGCAGCGGCGGATTTTAGCGGCGCGCGCGGCGTAGCGCGCCGCGTCTTCCACCTGGCCGCGATGCGTGGCGAAACGCGACATCGTTTCGAACGCCGCGCTCGCGTACGCCTGCACTTCGACGAGCGCGATCGGGCCGTCGGGGAAACGGCCGTCCGCATGGAAGACGGAGTCGTGGCTGTCCTTCCAGCCCTGGTTCGCGAGCCCGCCTTCCGATTCGCGCCGGTAGTCGAGCAGACCGAGTTTGTTGCGGTCGCATACACCTGCGACCCAGGCCGCCGCGCGTTCCAGCGCTGGCCACAAATCGTCGATCAGCGAGACGTCGCCCGTGCGTTCGACATAAGCGCCCGCCAGCACGACGAAGAGCGGCGTGGTGTCCACCCCGCCGTAGTAGAGCGCGAACGGCACTTCGCCCGTGGCGGCCATCTCGCTCTTGCGCATTTCGTGCATGATCTTGCCGACCGCAGCGTCGCGGAACGCCGAGTCCTCGCGCGCCTGATGTTCCGCGAGAAAACGCAGCACGCCGCGCGCGAGCGCGGGCGTGAGCCACAGCGTCTGCAGCGAGGTGATGACCGCGTCGCGGCCGAACGGCGTGGAAAACCACGGAATGCCCGCATACGGATACGGACCGGTCGGCAGGTCGGTGGTGAGAAGACCCAGATCGGCAATCGAGCGGTTGATCCACGCATTGAAGAGCGGATTGCTCGAACGCAAGGCCGCCGCCGCGCGACGCCGTTCGCGCATCACGATATGTGAGTCGACCAGCGCGGCGCGCACAGCGGCGCGGCCCACGCGCTGCTCCTGCGAGTTCGCGAGGCAATGGGGCGGCTGGAAGATGCCCGCGCTCTGCGTTCCGGGCGCGGCGTCGGGCATGGCCTCGACTTCGATCGCTACCGTGAGATAGATCGAGACGCAGGCCTGCGCGGGCAGGCCGACCGTGAAGTCGGCGCGATCGGCGAGGAGTTTGTTCGGCGTGGGCGAGAACTCGATACGCACGCGCCGCGCCACCTTGTCGAGGCCGATGTACTCGAGCCGTACTTCGCCATCTTCCACGCGCGGCGGCATGAGCGTGCCGCGTCTTTCGCGCCTCAAGCCGCGCACTTCGAACATGTCGCGGAAGTCGCTCGCGAACGAGATGGAAAGCGGCACCACGGCGTCTTCAGTGCCGTAGTTCGTGAGTTCGATGGCCTCGGTCAGCATCGTGCCGGAGAGCACGCGTTCGCGCTGCACGTGAATCACGCCTTCGGGCGTAGTGGTGCCGCCAAGCGGCGGCAGCGGACGATTGGTCAGGTGGGCCGTGAACACGGCGTTGTCGCTGCTCACGCTGCCCGAGAGCAGCGAGGGCACGCGTCCGCCGAAAGTGAGGCGCAGCGACGAGAGCACACGCGTGTCGTTGACGAAGAGGCCGTCATCGATGCCGGTGATGTCGCCGAGCGGATCGTTGACGATGAAGGTGCCGCCCGACTTCAGCACATGCTGGTCGGCGCTTGCGACCTCGGGCGTTTCGGGCGCGATGAACGCGCCGTCGGTTTCCCGCGTGTCCTGGTCGGGATGATCCACGCCGCTTGAGCGCGTGACGCCACCGAGTGTTTCAGGATCCTGCATTGCTTGCCTCCTGGGTCCCATGCAAAGGGTTACGGTACGGTTCGCTTGCGATTGATTGTAGTGGCTTCAGCGCACGCGTTGGCGGCGAATGCGCGAAGAATACGCGAAGAATACGCGAGTGTTACGCGCGAAATCGGTGGCAAATCGCGGCGCGAGCAAGGAGCGTGCGCGGAAAAAATTGCGGGCGCCGGCACGATGTAACGTGCGGGCGCCCGTGCAGGCAGTGCGCTCGCGCGCCAGAAGCGGCGCGCGCTGGGGGATCAGCGTTGCGAAATCGGCAACGCCACGCGCGGCGTTTCGCCGATGAAGAGCTGGCGCGGACGGCCGATCTTCTGCTCGGGGTCGGCGATCATCTCGTTCCACTGCGCGATCCAGCCCACCGTACGCGCCATCGCGAAGATGCAGGTGAACATCGAGGTCGGGATGCCCAGCGCACGCTGCACGATGCCCGAGTAGAAGTCGACGTTTGGATACAGCTTGCGCGACACGAAGTATTCGTCTTCCAGCGCGATCTTCTCGAGCTGCATGGCGAGCTTGAAGAGCGGATCGTCGTGCAGGCCCAGTTCGTTGAGCACTTCGTAGCACGTCTCGCGCATGAGCTTCGCACGCGGGTCGTAGTTCTTGTACACGCGGTGGCCGAAGCCCATCAGCTTCACGCCCGAGTTCTTGTCCTTCACCTGCTCGATGAACTTCGGGATGTTATCGACCGAGCCGATTTCTTCGAGCATGTTCAGCGCGGCTTCGTTCGCGCCGCCGTGCGCCGGGCCCCACAGGCAAGCGATACCGGCCGCGATACACGCGAACGGATTCGCACCCGACGAACCGGCCAGACGCACCGTCGAGGTCGAAGCGTTCTGCTCGTGGTCGGCGTGCAGGATGAGGATACGGTCGAGCGCGCGCACGAGCACGTCGTTGACCTTGTACTCCTCGCTCGGCGCGGAGAACATCATGCGCATGAAGTTCGCGCTGTACGAGAGGTCGTTCTGCGGATACACGAACGGCTGGCCGATCGAGTACTTGTACGCCATGGCGACGAGCGTCGGCAGCTTCGCGATCATGCGGATCGCCGACACCTCGCGATGCTTCGGGTTGTTGATGTCGAGCGAGTCGTGATAGAACGCGGACAGCGCGCCGACCGCCGCCACCAGAATCGCCATCGGATGTGCGTCACGGCGGAACCCCCGGAAAAAGAAGTGCATCTGCTCGTGAACCATCGTGTGGTTCGTCACCGAGGCCACGAATTCGTCTTTCTGCTCCTGCGTGGGCAACTCGCCCTTGAGCAGGAGGTAGCAGCTTTCGAGGAAGTCGGCGTTTTGCGCGAGGTTGTCTATCGGGTAGCCGCGATAGAGCAGCTCGCCCTTGTCGCCGTCGATATAGGTGATCGCCGAGTTGCACGCCGCCGTGGACATGAAGCCCGGGTCATACGTGAACATGCCGGTCTGGCCGTACAGCTTGCGGATGTCGATCACGTCCGGGCCTGTGGTGCCCTTGTAGACCGGCAACTGAACGCCTTCAGCGTGGCCGGGGATCGTGAGCGTGGCGTGTGTCTTCGAATCGATCATTTCGTGTCCTTGAATTGCTGCTACATCGCAATACTTCGCTTCGCGCAAAACCTCGCGCAACAGGACGCAGCCGCCGGAAAGGCCGGCATTGCTGCGACCGCTTGCCGCATTCTACGGCGCGGTGCAGCATCGATTGATAGCGCAGCCAGCAACAATCCCTCTTCAAGCTCGCAACACTGCCAAGCTTGCGGCTTCCTTAACGTCGATTCCTGCAACAATATTTTGCTCTTGCAATGCAGCATGCGACACCTCACCTCTGCGATACTGCTTGACATGCAAGGGTTTTCCATTACTTGCATTTTGTAATCTAGCCCGCTGTCACCGGCGGGCTTTTTTCACCGCCACACGCGCTTAAAGCAAAACGTAAGGAAGCAACAGATGAACATCTCGGTCGACACCCTGTTCGCAGAAGACGAACAAGCAGAGGGCGCCGTTGTCACGGCACTCAATCACCAGGACATCGTGGTCGCACTTTCGGCCGCGCTCGCCAGCGAACGCGTGGCCGTGCTGCACATGCTGTATCCGCGCACCGACGCGCGCACGCACCGCAGCCTGGATCACCTCGTGGACGCGCTCAACGGCCACGGCCTGCACCAGGTCGCCCGCCTCGTTTCGCAGGAAGCGCACTATCTCGTGTTCAAGGATCCGGTGAAAGCATGGAAGGCCTTCCACGAAATCCGCAACGATTCGCTCGCGATCGGCGTGCACCTCTACTACGCGGGCCTCGTCGGCGAGGCTGCAGAGCACAAACTCGACGCCCACGCGCACGGCCGCGACTAAGCGAGCGTCGTTCGGACTGCGATATTTCTCGCAGCAATTAAAAGGGCGGCCGCGGGTTCAGTTCTCTCGCACGGCCGCCCTTTTTGCATCGGCGCGCTTCAGCGCCCGTAGCCGCTCACGAAGCGATCGATCAACTCGTTGAACGCCCCGGGCCGCGCCAGATTCATCCCATGCGATGCGCCCGCCACACTCGCGCGGCGCGCATCGGGCAGCCATGCTTCGAGCGCGGCCACGGCCCGGTGAAACACTTCCGGACTCAGCTCACCGTCGATCAGCAGCACGGGGCATCGCACCTCGGCGGCCTGCTCGCGCGTGTACGCAGGCAGCGGATCCTGAAACTGCGGTCCAAGCGTGTGCGCGTTGTCGGTAGCCATGCGGCGAAACGCATGCGTGCTCCTTGCCCAGAAGCCGGGGCGGCTCACCGAATCGACGAACAACTCCAGCCCCGCGTCCACCTGGCCCGACTCGATCAGCGCCACGACGCGGGCGCGCAGCGCGTTGACGGTCTCGGGCAGCGTGGCGAGCGTCTGGCCCGGCTGCTGGACCGGCCCGCCCGGATCGGCAAGCGTGAGCGTGCGCACGTGCTGCGGATGGCGCCGCGCGAACTGGAATGACACGAGGCCGCCGCGCGAATGCCCGATCACGTGCGCCGGGCCGGCGCCCAGGGCTTCGACGAACGCCGCGAGTTCATCCGCATGCTGCCGCCAGCTGAAAGGCTGGCCGCGCGCAGCGTCCCCGGCGGGCCAGTAGTGCGTGAGACTCACCGATACACAGCGATATTGCTGCGCGAGGCCGGCCAGCTGCGGCTGCCAGTAGCGGAAATCGCAAAGCGAGCCGTGCACGAAGAGGAGAAGTTCGCCCGCGCCCCGTTCGACATAGGGCATGGGCAGGCCGCCGGGTAGTTCGATGAACGTACCGGGGGCCGGAAAAGCGGCTGGATTCACGGCTGGACGATGTGGAGACAACGGGACAGCGGCGCGTTGCAACGGACAACGGCCTACGGGTAGTCCATCGCAGCGCGCGCCGGCAAAGTGGCGTATTGTCCCACGCCCGCGGCGCGAACACCCGGCATGCCGGCGCCCTGGCGAAGCGGCGTTGCCTCGAGCGCCGGCTTGCGCCGTTATTCGACCATTTCGAACGCGTGCTCGCTCATGAGCGAGGCCGCCGCGCCCGCGCCGCGCACCGCGCAGGTGAGCGGCTCGTCGGCCACCCGCACGACCACGCCAAGCTCGGCGGCGAGGCACTGGTCGAGCCTGCCGAGCAGCGAGCCGCCGCCCGTGAGCACGATGCCGCTATCGGCGATATCGGTGACGAGTTCGGCGGGCGCCGTCTCGAGCACCTTCCGCACCGCGTTGATCACCACGCGCAACGGCGCAGCCAGCGCGTCCACCACGTCGTGGCTCGTGATCTCGACCGTGCGCGGCAGACCGTCTTCCATGCTGCGCCCGGTCGCGCGGATGCGTTCGATGGGTTCGCCGTAGAGCGCGCAGCCAATTGTTTTTTTCACGTGTTCGGCGGTCTGGTCGCCCAGCACGACACCATAGAGCGTGCGCACGTGATCGACGATGGCGCGGTCGAACTGGTCGCCGCCCACGCGCACCGAGCCGCTGCACGCCACGCCGCCCAGCGCGACAATGCCCACTTCCGTCGTCCCGCCGCCGATATCCACGACCATCGAGCCCGTTGCCGCATGCACCGGCAAACCCGCACCGAGCGCCGAAGCCAGCGACTCGCCGATGAGGTTCACGCTCGCCGCGCCCGCCGCGAAGGCCGCCTCGCGAATCGCGCGGCGCTCGACGCGCGTCGCGCCCGCCGGCACGCACACCGTGAATGCCGCGCGGCGGCCGAGCAGACGGCGCGGCTGCGCCATCGCCACGAAGCGGCGCATCATGTGTTCGGCAGCGGAAAAATTGGCGATCACGCCATGCGAGAGCGGCCGCACCGTCTCCAGGTTGGCCGGCGTGCGGCCGAGCAGGTCCTTCGCCTCGCGGCCCACCGCGGCCACCGTCGTCTCGTTCGCGCCCGCGCGCCGCTCGAAGCAGACCACGGAGGGCTGGTTCAGCACGATGCCCTTGTCGGCGGTGTAGATGAGCGTATTGGCCGTACCGAGATCGAGCGCCACGTCCTGGCGGAACAGCCTCTTGGAAAAAATGGAATGCGGCTTGGCTCGGGCCATATTGGTCTGAAGTTCGGTTCTTTTTGGCGACCCGGCAGACGACGCGCCGCCGGATGGCATTCCCGATGGCGGCCTCGTCCAGGCAGCGCGAACTAGCCGCGCGCCGGGCGGAACGGGCCTACGCGGCCCATAAGGTCGCGGCGACTCCCCGTATTAACGGCCGCGACCGGCGCGAACTTTAGCCGGTCCAAAAACAACTGCAAAGCTCATCCGGAAAATATGGCCGAAATACGACACTGCGGGCTTATGCGACTGCCAATTTGTACCGATTTGATCCGCCGATGCATGTCGATTACCGGGGACTGAACTCGTCGCCGCCAGCGATCGGATGAGTCTCGCGATCAGCTGCGCGCGAGCGAGCGCACCAGCGCGTCGCGCCCGAGCATGACGCCCTGCGGCGTGATCGTGTGGCCCACGCCCGGCAGCGCGAAAGCGGTGACCGCGAATCCCGCGTCGCTGAACGCGGCGGCGGCGCGCTCCAGTTCGGTCGCCGGAATCACTTCGTCGTCCTCGCCGTGCACGAGCGTGAGCACCGTGCGGCTTTTCGCGACCACGGGCGTGACGAGCCGGCCCGCATAGGCGACCACGGCCGCCGCGCCCGCCGGCTGCGTGGCCGTGTGGTAGAGCGACATGATCGAGCCTTGCGAGAAGCCCACCAGGGCGAGCGCGTCGTGGCCGAGCCCCCAGTGGGCGAGTTCGGCGTCGAGCCGCCGCTCGAGCACCTGCGAGGCGGCAACGACGCGCGCCTCGCGATTGCTCTCGCTGATGTCGCGCAGGCTGAACCACTGGCGTCCGCCAAAGCCGCCGTCGAAGGGTTCGCTGCCATCGAGCGACGTGAACGCGACGCCGGGCAGCGCATCGCGCCACACGTCGGCGAGCGGCGTGAGGTCCTGTGCGTTGCTGCCTACACCGTGCAGCAGCACGACGAGCGCGCGAGCGGCGCCATCGGCCGGCGCCAGACGCCAGCCGCCTTCGAATGCTTCCCAGCTCATGATCGGACCTCCCCTGTACTGACGTTCGTATTGTGTCTCCAGCGCACGCTTTTTGCGCGGCGCACGGCAGGCGCAAGGATACGCTCGCCGCGCACCGCGTGTACGAAAGACTCCATTTCCCGGCGTTACCTAAAGCCGCGTCAGCAGCCCAATCGCGCGCGAAAGCCATTCGCAAGCCCCATGACCCTGCGCAGCATGAGGATGCTCCGCGGCTGGCGATGACAAAAGGCGATTGCAGGTATCCTGTGCCGCAAACCGAATACGCGGAGAACATGCTTGAACCAGCCCGCCGCATCATCGGCGCCGCCTGCGCCGCCGCCTCCGCTCCAGGGAGGCCGTCTGGTCCTCGGCACCATCGCGGTCTCGCTCGCGACCTTCATGAACGTGCTCGACACGTCGATCGCCAACGTCGCCATTCCGACCATCTCCGGCGACATGGGCGTTTCCGTGGACGAAGGCACGTGGGTCATCACCGTGTTCGCGGCGGCCAACGCCGTTTCCATTCCGCTCACCGGCTGGCTCACGCAGCGCTTTGGTCAGGTGCGCCTCTTCATCACCTCGATCCTCTCGTTCGTGCTGGCGTCGTGGCTGTGCGGCATCGCACCGACCCTGCCTTTCCTGCTGATTGCGCGCGTGCTGCAAGGCGCCGTGGCCGGCCCGCTCATTCCGCTCTCGCAGGCCATCCTGCTCGGCTCCTGGCCCAAGGACAAATCCGCGAGCGCGCTAGCGTTCTGGGCGATGACGACGACCGTCGGCCCGATCGCGGGACCGGCGCTCGGCGGCTGGATCACGGATAGCTACAACTGGGCGTGGATCTTCTACATCAACATCCCAGTGGGTTTTTTCGCGGCTTTCGTGACGTGGTCGATCTACCGTAACCGCGAATCTGCCACGCGCAAACCGCCTATCGACGTGGTGGGCCTCGGCCTGCTGATCGCCTGGGTCGCCTCGCTCCAGATCATGCTGGATAAAGGCAAGGATCTCGACTGGTTCAACTCGCCCGTGATCGTCACGCTCGGCCTCGTCGCGCTCATCAGCTTTGCGTTCTTTCTCGTCTGGGAGCTCACCGAGGAACATCCGATCGTCGATTTACGTTTGTTCGGACAACGGAACTTTCTCGGCGGCACGATTGCGATTTCCGTGGCCTATGCCGTGTTCTTCGGCAATCTCGTGTTATTACCGCAGTGGATGCAGGAGTATCTGAATTACCGCTCGGTGGACGCGGGCCTCGTGACCGCGCCGCTAGGCATCTTCGCGCTGCTGCTCTCGCCTGTTGTGGGGCGCCTGTTGCCGCGCTCCGACGCGCGCATCATCGCGACGATCGCGTTCGTGATGTTCGCGGGAGTGTTCTACATGCGTTCGCAGTACGTGATCGAAATCGACACCTTCCATCTCGTGCTGCCCACGCTGCTGCAAGGCATCCCTATGGCGCTCTTCTTCGTGCCGCTCACGGCGATCATTCTCGCGGGGCAGCCGCCGAGCCGAGTGCCCGCGGCGGCGGGCCTCTCGAACTTTGTGCGCGTGTTCTGCGGCGCGGTGGGCACCTCGATCGCGACCAACGCATGGAACAACCGCACGATCCTGCATCACGCGCGGCTCACGGAGCAGGCCTCGGTCAACAACCCGACCTTCGTGCAGGCGATGGACCAGACCCAGAAGGTGCTGAATCTGAGCGAGCCCTCCGCACGCGCGCTGTTCGACTTTCAGCTCACCACGCAGGCCGCCATGATGGGGCTGAACGACATTTTCTATATCTCGGCAATCATCTTTCTCGTGATCATTCCGCTCATCTGGATCACGAAGTCGACGAAGGGCGGTGGTGGCGGCGGCGCGGCGGGAGCGCATTGACCGGCGCGGTTCGGTCAAGGCGCGCAATGAAGCCGTGGCGGCAAGCGCGAGCCGCTACAATCGCGGGGACCGCGGCGGGCGCCCCGCCGCGACTGCACGGCTCCCTCCCATGAATCACACGTTCGACTACACGCCTACCCTCGACGCCATCCATCGCGACCTGCAGCCGTATATCGGCACAGGCCGCGTCGCCGACTACATTCCCGAACTCGCCACAGTGCGCCCCGATCACTTCGGCATGGCTATCGTGACGGTGGACGGCCAGGTGTACCGCACCGGCGACGCCGACGTGCGCTTTTCCATCCAGAGCATTTCGAAGCTGTTCGCCTGCACGCTCGCGTTCCAGCTGCTCGGCGACGCGCTCTGGCAGCGCGTGGGCCGCGAGCCTTCCGGCACGGCATTCAACTCGCTCGTGCAGCTCGAATTCGAGGCGGGCAAGCCGCGCAACCCGTTCATCAACGCGGGCGCGCTGGTCGTGACCGACGTGCTATGCCGCCGCTTCGTGCAGGCCGAAACCGCGCTCGTCGATTTCATGCGGCGGCTTGCGGGCGAACCCGGCATTGGCTACGACCTCCGCGTCGCGCAGTCGGAACTCGCGCACGCCGAGCGCAACCGCGCGATGGCGCATTTCATCGCGAGCTTCGGCAACCTGGAGATGCCCGCCGATACCGTGATCGACGCGTATTGCCGGCAGTGCGCGATCTCGATGAGCTGCGTGGAACTGGCACGCGCGGCGCTCTTTCTGGCCAACGGCGGCGTTTCGCCCGCGAGCGGCGAACCCATGCTCGACGCGAGTTCGGCCAAGCGCCTTTCTGCGCTGATGCTGACCTGCGGCACCTACGACGCGGCCGGCGACTTCGTCTACCGCGTGGGCTTGCCTGCGAAGAGCGGTGTGGGCGGCGGGATCATCGCGGTGCTGCCGGGCGAGTTCGCGGTGTGCGTGTGGTCGCCGGGCCTCGACGCAACGGGGAATTCGCTGGTGGGCTCGCTGGCGCTGGAGTGGCTGACGACGCGCACCGGCCGCTCGATTTTCTGAGGCTTGGGTGAACGCCATCCGGTCAGCATTCGCCAGCCCTTCGCGACGACGCAGCCTCAGAGCGGCGGCCGCTCGAGCGTGAGCCAGCGCTGCACGGAAGGCCTCTGCCACTGCGAGAGGGCGTACTGCGCCAGCCGATGCGGCACCGGATCGCCGTTCAGCACCAGCCGGTTCAGCATCAACGCCAGGTCCAGGTCGGCAATGGACCATGCGCCGAAAAGGTGCTTTTCGCCTTGCGCGAGCAGCGCGTCGGCCATCGCGAAGAGCTTCTCTGCCGCGAGTTGCGCCGCGCGGGAAAGCGGCGCCGTGGTCGGGCCGTAAAACACGACCTCGGTCGAGCGCTCCTGGCGGATCGGCATGAGATCGCTGCGCAGCCACGCCTGAACCTGGCGCGCGCGGGCGCGCTGTTGGCTATCCGCCGGATACAGCGCCACGCCGGGGAAGGTTTCGTCCAGATACTCCGTGATCGCCGAGGACTCCGAGAGCGCGAAGCCGTCGTGGATCAAGGTCGGCACACGCCGCGTGAGCGACATTGCCGCGAATTCCGGCTGCTGGTTTTCGCTCTTGCCGAGATCGACGGTTGAAAGCTCGAACGCGAGCGCCTTCTCGTGCAGCGCGACGAAGACGGACATCGCGTAGGGACTGGCGTACTGGGCGTCGGCGTAGAGGTGGAGAGTGGGGTGGGTCACAGTCGGCTCCGTTATTGGCGCCGACGATAGTAGCAAGCCCAGCCGCCGTTGCGCTCGATCATCGGCAGGCTGATCGAATCAGCCCCGCCCCGCTCCGCTCACGCCGTCGTGGAGACCAGCCCCGTGGTTTTGCCGCTCGAGACCATCAACTGCGCCAGCGAACTCTGCACGCTCGCCAGTTGCGACGCGATCTGGCTGACCTGGCTCGCGTCCGATTGCGACGCCGAGCTCAACGCGCTTTGCGCACTCTGGAGCTGCGCCTTGATCTGGCTGATCTCGCCCGAGTTCGACCCTTGCGCTGCGGCGCCCGAGGTCTGCGACGACACCTGCGCGAGCTGCGCCTGAAGCGACGCGATGAGCGCATTCAATTCGTCGAGTTCGCTCGATGACGAACTGCTGGAGGATGCTGCGCCGCCTCCCCCGCCGCCGCCCGCCTTCGAAGAGGCCGAGGTGCTTTGCGTCGAAGTCGAAGTCGACGTGGTGCCGCTACTGGACGCGCTCGTCGACGAACTCGTCGTGCTGTTGTCATTCGAATTCGACGATGCCGCGCCCGAGGAAGCGCCGTTGCCTGCGCCGCTCGTCGAAGCCTGCGCGCCGGTGCCGTAGGCAGTCGTCGTAGACGTCGTCGCGGTAATGGGTTGAACCTGCATGGAATCTCTCTCGCCGTAGTCAGTGGCAGCTCAGCCGCCGAATAACGCCCTATCCGTGTGTTATCGGCAGCCTGAAGGTTTCTTGAGCGCTGTCCGTGCCGCTTTTATCGCAGGGGCGGTCGTGGTCCGTCTACACCATGATGTATCCATGCCGCATACCGAGCATCACCGCTTCGGTGCGATTGGTCGCGCCGAGTTTGCCGAAGATGGACGAGAGGTGGGATTTCACCGTGTTGTCCGAGATGTCGAGTTGCCGGGCGATCTCCTTGTTGCCGAGTCCGTCGGCGAGCATCGCCAGCACTTCTGTCTCCCGTAACGACAAGGCTTCGAACGGTCCGCCCGACGCCGTCTGGCGCAACGGTTTCCGTCCGGCCAGCAGCCTTGCGAGGATGTCGGGCGACAGCACGCACAGGCCGGCGGCGGCGGCTTCGATGGCCGCGACGATTTCGGCGGGCGTCACGTCGCGCGACAGGATCGCCGTCGCATCGGCGGGTAGCTCGTCAAGGAACCAGTCGCTATCCGGGTCGTCGAGCAACAGGACCAGCGCCGGTGGCACGTGGCCAGGTTCGAATAGCGTCTTGAGCGCGTCGCCCGCCTCCGGTTCGATGTCGGCCAAGACGACATCCGGCACCGAACCGGCCAGGTCAGCGGCGAGCGTTTCGGCGTCGGCGGCGCTACCCAGCAACGCGAGTGCCGGGTCCGCCTCGACGATCGTTTGCAGGCTTGCGCGCACCTGCGGCGATGCCGCAATGAGCGCGACCCGCACCGGCCCCATGTATTCCATCTTTCCGTCCGACATATTGCCGCGTCCCGCACCTCACCTGCATGCATGCCGTTGAGGCCGTTCGCCCACGGTTACCGTGCACGCGTGGCGCTCGCCGCCCCGGATCAACGTCACTGGCAACGGCTGCCCGATGCCCGTCGAGCCCAGCGCGGCGTGCAGGTCGCCCATGTCGCGGCAAGGCTGGCCGCCCAGTTCGATCAGCACATCGCCGATGAGCACACCGGCCTGTTCCGCGGGACCGCCCGGCGCAAGCGAACTGATCAGCAATCCGCTATTGAACGACAGGTTCATTTTGTCCACCCATGCGTTCGGCAGGCTGACCTGCTGCGTGCCGACGCCAAGGTAGCCCCGTGAGACGCGCCCCTTGGCCAGCAGTTCATCGGCGACGCGCTCCACCGTCATCGCGGGAATCACCATGCCGGCGCTGCGCATCAGTCCCGACGTGCAGATGCCCACGACCTGGCCGCGCATATCGGCGAGGGCCGCGCCCGAGAAACCCGGGCGCAGACCGCCGTCCAGTCGCACGAATGCGTCGAGCTGCCCGCCTCTCCAGGTGCGCCAGGGACCACCCGTCCTGCCGATCACGCCAAAATCAGCGCTGATGCCGAGTTCGTCCGTACGCGCGACGGCGAGCGCCAGATGACCCGGCTTCAGTGAGCGAGCTTCGCCGGACTCGACTGGGTCCAGGTCCACGCCGTCCAGCTTCAGCACGGCGAGGTCGGTGCCCGGATCCTGGCCTGCGAGGACTGCGGCGACCGTACGACCGTCGGCCAAGGTGATGTCGATTCCCTCCTCACGCCGGATCGTGTGGGCAGCCGTCACGACGACGCCATGGCGCCAGATTACCCCACTCGACGGCATGCGATGCCGGCCATGGATTGCCACGACGCTCTGTCCGACTCGCGCGACAATGTCGGCCAGACCGTCCGAGAGAGCCATTAAAGGATTTGCGCTCGAGGATGTCGTTTCCATTTCAGGTCTCCTGCTGATCGTGGGTTCACAATGACAGAAGGACAGGCGGCGCACACCACCCAAATGGGTAGTCGGATCGATGCAGCTCACACTGAGTCAAAGCGGGAGGAAGGCCATGAGGACGCTTGCCAGATTCACATCAGGCATCCGGCGCACGCGCCCGTGGTGGATGGCCGTGATGACCGCGGCGCTCTGTTTGCTGGGCCAGGGCGCTTTCGCGCAAGCGGACGCCAGGGCGACGAGCCTGCGCGAAAAGTACCAGAGTCTCACGCAGCCACTCGCGGAAAACCAGTTTCAGCGGCCGCTGTACCTCGAATCCCAGGAGTTGCCATCGGCACTCAAAGGCGATATTTACGGGGTGGTCAACTTCCCTTTCGCGACGGTCAACGACACGCTCAACCACCCGACTCAAGGGCCTGCCAACTGGTGCGACGTGCTGATCCTGCATCTGAACATCAAGTACTGCCATGCCTCGACCAGCGCGAGCGGGACGGTTCTCGCGGTGAATATCGGCAAGAAAACCGAGGAATCGCTTTCCTCATCCTACCGCGTGCAATTCACCTGGGACCAGGCCGTGAGTAGCCCTGACTATTTTCGCGTGGAGCTTACCGCCGCCACGGGTCCGCTGAGCACGAAGGACTACCGGATCGTGCTGGAGGCCATACCCGTGGGTAACGATCGCACCTTTATTCATCTGACTTACGCCTACGGTTACGGCACGGCGGGCCGGCTTGCCATGAAAGCCTATCTGGCGACGATAGGCAGCGATAAAGTCGGCTTTTCCACGACCCACGATCCGTCGACGAACGAGACGCGATACATCGGCGGCGTGCGCGGTCTGGTCGAACGCAATACGATGCGTTATTACCTCGCCATTCAGGCGTATCTCGATGCGCTTGCCAGCCCGCCCGCCACCCGTCTCGACAAACGCCTCACCGAGTGGTTCGACGCGACCGAGCAGTATCCGCGGCAACTGCACGAGGTCAGCCGCGCCGACTACATGCAAATGAAGCACGACGAATATCAGCGTCAGCAGATCGCGCAGTAGCCCGCGCAGCGCGCAGGCGTCACCGGTCCGTTTGCGAACATCCCGACTTAGCGACCGGGCGATGCAGCTTCTGGCGCGCGGCGTTTGAAAGACGGCGCAGCAACACCCTCGATCATGATGTTCACGCACGTTGGCAGCTTCGCGTTCTGCGCAGCCTGCGCCCGTTCGATCGCGTCTTTCATGTCGTCCGCATGTTCGACGAACGCGCCAGCGCCACCGAAAGCCTCGGTCACGCGATCGTAGCGTGCGGGCAGCAGCTCGCAGCCGATCAGCCGCTCAGGGCCATAACTGCGCAACTGGATCTGATACTCGGCGTTCCAGCGCGCATCATTGCCGACCACGGCCACGAAGGGTAATCCGTAGCGCACGGCGGTATCCATTTCCGCCGCATGAAAGCCGAACGTGCCATCCCCCATCACCGCAACGACGGGCGAATCAGGGTGCGCGACGCGCGCGGCCAGCGCGAACGGAAGCGCGGCGCCGATCGCCCCGGCGACGCCGTTGATCACGCGATGCGGTGCGCGCAGGCAGGCTTGCGCCCACTGCCCGAATTCGCCGCCATCGGAGACGAAAACCGCGTCGGGATGGCTGTCGAGCAACGCCTGGAACGGTGCGAGCGCCTGAACAGGATGCACCCGTCTTTCGAGCGACGACGACGCCGTGCGCCATTGCTCGGGCCGCCATGCAATCGCGCCCCGCACGTCGCGCGCCCAACGTTCATCGCACTTGTGGGCATGGCGGGAAGCGGTAGCCAGCATTTCGAGCGCGGGGAAACTATCCGCCACCGCCGTGCCGATCAAGCGCTCACCCACCGCGCGGCGCGTGCGTGCAATCTCCTGCAGTTCCGGGTCGACCTGGACAAACGTGCAACCCGGCGCAAACGCGGGCGATTTCCCGAACGCCAGCGTGAAATCCATCCGCTTGCCTACCAGCATCACGCGGTCAGCCTGCGCCAGAACCTCGGCGAACGCCCCCAGAGCCGGATCGTTGATGCCGCGCGGGCTCTCCATGCCGATGACCGGAATGCCGACCGCCGCCGCAAGCGTGTCCGTCCGCTCGCGGCCAGCGCGGGTCATGCACGCCGGCCCCACGAGGATCAGCGGGCGCGCCGCATCGGCGAGGCTCGATACCAGGCGCCTGGCCGTTGTGTCGTCAAGCATCTGCCTCGCCGGCATAAAGCTTTCGGCATGCATTTCGCCGGGCACGTGCGCCGCGCCCTCCAATACGTCCACTGGAAGGCTCAGGTGAACCGGCCCGGGCCGCCCCGACTGCGCGGCGCGCATCGCGTGGGCCAGTTCATCGACCAGAGTGTCTGGATGCTGTGCGGTGGCGGCCATCTTCACGAGCGGCGCCGCGACATCCGCCTGCCGCATCTCCTGAAATGCGCCCATGCCCAACTGGTCGTGCGGTGCATGCCCGGAGAGCAGCAGAACGGGCGATTCCGCCATCTGCGCCGTATAGAGCGCCGAAACCGCGTTGGCGTGACCGGGACCGCCGGTCACCAGCGCCACGCCGACCTTGCCGGTCAAGCGCGCGTAGGCGTCCGCCATATGCACGGCCGCGGCCTCATGGCGCGTGTGGAACAACTCGATACCCGCGCCAATGCAAGCGTCGAACACCGGCATGATGTGGTTGCCCGACAAGGTGAAGACATGCTTCACCCCTGCTTTGGACAACGCCTTTACCAGCGCGTCAGCGCCGCGGCATGCAATCGACATTGCGATATCTCCTGTTCAAGACGTGTGGATTCCCGCATTAAATGGGTGTCGAGTGGATTATTCGCGTCATCTATCAACGCGAAAAGTCAGTAATTCTTGAAGTCGACGAAAGAATTGCTTCGTCTCGCGCGCGATGCGCCGACACCCATGTTTTCCCTGATGGCAATCCGAAGGCTAACACATTACATTGCGACTCATACATATGAGTTGTATGACTGTGTCGGACAGGCGACGCTCCCTGCAGGCCCGCGCCGGCTACACAGCAAACTTCGATTCGTAGTGCTACCTTCTGCCCGGCCGCACATGGGCCGGGCAACCTTGCCGGACCTCGCTCTCCAGACTTCATGCGCCGGGCTGCGCTGCGGATGTCAATCGCTCAGGCGGCGGAGGTGTGCGTTGAACCTCAGAGTTTCTTTCAGCAAGGATTACTACGCCGGCGCACTGATGGTCGTGATCGGCGCAAGCGCCGCGTACGCCGGCTTGTCCTATGACGTGGGATCGCTGACGAGCATGGGGGCGGGCTTCTTTCCCGTCGCCGTGGGCACGCTTTTGGCTGTCGTCGGCATTCTGATCGCGCTCTCGGCGAAGGATCTGCCCAAACCCGCTTCGAACACGGCGGATGCGCATGCGCGCCTGCCCGACCTGCGTGGCGCCGTTTGCATCATCACGGGCACGCTCGCCTTCATCCTGCTCGGCAAGTACGGCGGCCTGATTCCCGCCACCTTCGCGATCGTCTTCATTTCCGCGCTCGGAGACCGAACCAATACCCTGTTTCGCGCAGCCGCGTTGTCGATCGTCATGTGCGCGATCGCCCTCGTTGTCTTCTCATGGGCGCTAAAACTTCAGCTGGCGCCATTCGCCTGGGGATAGTGAGCAACATGATCGAACAATCCTTGCACGACCTCTTTTACGGCTTCTCGGTTGCGCTTCAAGGCACCAACCTGATGTGGTCGTTCTTTGGCGTCCTCGTGGGCAACATGGTGGGCGTGTTGCCGGGCATGGGCGCGCTGTCGGCAATCTCCATCCTGTTGCCGCTGACCTATGTCATGCACCCTGTACCGGCGATCCTGATGCTCGCCGGTATTTTCTACGGATCGCAATACGGCGGCGCGATCGGCGCCATTCTGCTCAATCTGCCTTCTCACCCTCCGCATGCGATCACCTGTCTCGACGGTTATCCCATGGCAAAGGCCGGCAGAGGCGGCGCGGCGCTCGGCATCACGATGTTGAGTTCGTTCTTCGCGGCGTCGACCGGCATCATCCTGATGATTTTTGCTTCGCCATTGCTCACGGCAATGGCCTTCAAGTTCGGCCCCTCGGAGATCTTCTCCGTCATGCTGCTGGGCCTGCTCGCCGGCTCGACGATGTCGAGAGGCTCGGCGCTCAAAGGCATCGCCATGACGCTTTTCGGCTTGCTTTGCGGAATGGTCGGCACGGATGTCAATACGGGCACGTTCCGCTTCACGTTTGGCCTGACCGACATGAACGACGGGCTCGAACTGGTTGCTATCGCCATGGGGCTCTTTGGCGTGGCCGATTTCCTGTGCAACGTCAACAGAATGCAGGTATCGAGCAAGTCGCTGAGCGTGCGCTTCAAAGACATGCGTCCCACGCGTGAGGAACTCAAAGCCACCTTCTGGCCCATGACGCGAGGGACGGCCGTGGGCGCGCTGTTCGGCGCCATGCCGGGAACCGGCCCGACGATCACGACGTTCGTCGCCTATGCGCTCGAGCGCAAGCTCTCAAAGAATCCCCAGGCGTTCGGCACGGGCGTGATTGCCGGCGTCGCGGCGCCCGAAGCGTCGTCGCACTCGAAAACGCAGGTCGATTTCATTCCGACGATGAGCCTCGGCATACCCGGCGACCCGGTGATGGCGCTGATTCTCGGTGCGCTCATCATTCAGGGCATTACGCCTGGCCCACAGTTGATCTCCGAGCACCCCGATATCTTCTGGGGCCTCATTGCAAGCTTTTGGATCGGCAATATTCTTCTCGTTCTGCTCAATGTGCCGATGATCGGCGTGTGGGTCAAATTGCTCAGACTGCCTTATCGGTATCTGTTTCCCTCTGCGATGTTCTTTATTGCCGTTGGCGTGTTCAGCACCCAGAACAGCCTTTTCGAGGTGTGGCAAGTTCTGGCGTTCGGCTTGATCGGCACCGTGTTCAACTACCTTGGCTTTTCAGTCGCGCCTATCCTGCTTGGCTTCGTCCTCGGGCCGATGATCGAGGAGAACTTTCGCCGTGCGCTGCTCATTTCGCACGGCAATATGTCGATTTTCGTCGAGCGGCCCATCAGCTGCGGATTCCTCATTGCATCGCTGTTGCTCGTCGTGATGGTCACGCTGTCGGCACAACGAAACCGCCGCCGCGCGAACAAGAAAGAACGCGTGCGCCAGGGTGGAGCGCGCGCCGAAATGCCCCGGGCAAGCAGCGATTAATAGGGCAGTAGAAAGACCGCCCGGCTGCAAACTGTCCGGGCGGCAACGTCGATCCGGTTGGCGTAATACCGCCCAGGATGCTGTTGTAAGCAGGCCATAGCATCGGTCATGTGCGATCACCTGTTCGCTTCAACGCTAGTACAATACGGGTTACTACCTAACTGAAAACCCGGTTGCTCGTGAATACCCCCTCCTCGCCCGTTCGCACTTCCCCTGATACCTTCCAACGCATTCAACGCCAGATCGCCGCTGCCGCACGGTGGATGCTCGAGTTGCACGACGACATCAGCGATCTGAAAGCGGCCGTCAATCGTCGCCCGATTCAGTCCTGACCTCGGCTCGGCCGCCGCGCTTGCGATACGGGGCCGATAATCAGCCAAGCAAATGAAAAAGCCCGCCGGGACATCGCATCCGGCGGGCTTCGCAACAACGGCAATCAACAATCAAGTTCAATTCGCGCCGATATGGCTCGCGCTGACGACCTTTTGCCATTTCGCCGATTCCGTGGCGATCCTGGCCTGAAGTTGGGCAGGCGTGTCGCCTACCGGGTCCATCCCGAGCACGGCCAGGTGCTGGCGCGTGTCGGGCTGTGCGAGCACCTTCACGGTATCCTGCTGAATCTTGTTGATGACGCTCGCGGGCGTGCCGGCCGGCGCCACGAGTGCGAACCAGCCGGTCACATTGAAACCGGGCAAGCCGGCTTCGCTCACGGTCGGAATATCGGGCCACGCGGCTGAACGGTGGTCGCCGGTCACCGCGAGCACCTTGATCGTCTTGCCCTTCATGAAGGGCATGGCCGCGGCGATGTTGGGCAGCACGACCTGCACACGGTCCGCCATCAGATCGTTGAGCGCAAGCACCTCGCCCTTATAGGGCACGTGAACCATCGGAATGCCCGCCGCGCCCGAGAACGCTTCGTCGGCCATGTGAACCTGGCTGCCGATACCGGCCGAACCAAAGTTCAGCTTGG
This sequence comes from Paraburkholderia sp. CNPSo 3281, assembly GCF_024206515.1. NCBI lineage: Bacteria > Pseudomonadati > Pseudomonadota > Betaproteobacteria > Burkholderiales > Burkholderiaceae > Paraburkholderia > Paraburkholderia sp. CNPSo 3281. Next base: position 82,400 of record NZ_JAMBPS010000018.1, read on the forward strand.
GATGTTGCGTTTTCCCGTAGGCGATCAGCTCCTTCACATTCGAAATGGGCAGCGAGGGCGCCACGGCAACGACCATCGGATTACTCGCCACCGTCGTGATATAGCTGAAGTCCTTGGCCGTGTACGGGAGTTTTTTGTAGATGTACTGATTGACGGTGAACATGCTCCCCGACGCCAGCATCAATGTGTAACCGTCAGGCGAAGACTTCGCTTCGACTTCGGCGGCGATCATGCCGCCCGCGCCAGGGCGATTGTCGATCACCACCGACTGCTTCCAGAGCGTCCCCAATCCCTGGCCGATCGTTCGGGCCAGCACATCGGTCGACCCGCCGGCAGAGAAGGGAACGATGATCCGGATCGGCTGGGACGGCCACGCGTCTTCTGCATGAGCGGCCGACTGCACTTGCAGGGCAGCGGAAATTGCGGCAGCGAGCACGAGCCCGCGCCGAAGCGTGCGAACGAATTTGGGGGGCATTGCGTTGTCTCCGTTTGAAATAGTGTGGATCGGCCGTGGCTCGATTCAAGGCGGACAGCGAAGCAGTTTCCGGAAATGCGCTTGCCACGCGGCACCCCTCATTGCGCCATCTGCTCGCAAAGAATCGTTTCTCCCGGCCGTACCCGGCTGAATGTCACTGGCTCCTGTTTGATCTCGACCTCTCCTCCACTTTTGCGAATCGTCGTGTAGGCGGACCTCTCCAGATCGCCGGCTTCCGGATAATCCTCACGGAAATGCGCGCCCCGCGAATTCTCGCGAGATAGGGCCGCCTCGGTGATGATCTGGCTGACTGCAATCAGATTCTTCAGGTTCAGCCAGTCGTGCCACTGTGCGTTGAATGCGCGATCGCCGTCCACGACGCCGGTGAGCATCAACCGCTCATGAAGTTCGGCCAGGACCTGGCGTGCCCGCAAGAGCCCGTCGCGATCGCGAATGATGCCGACGTGCGTCCACATGCATTCGTAGAGCGCTTCCCGAATGCTCTCGAGCCCTTTTCCGTTCTTGGAGAAGGGGACTTCGGCTTCCTTGATGGCACCTTCGATGGCGAGCGAATCGGGTTCGCGATATTCACCTTGCGCTTTGACCCACTTCGCCATGTTGTCGCCTGCGATGCCGCCGAACACCGTGGAGTTCGCCACGCCGTTGCCACCGAGCCGGTTCGCTCCGTGCACGCCACCCGTGTCCTCTCCCGCCGCGAAGAGCCCACTCAACTCAGTGCCGCAGTCGGTGTGGAACGTCACGCCGCCCATCATGTAATGCGCGGTCGGCACCACTTCGACGAGCCCGCCCGCGAGATCGAATCCGCAGTCCGCGCAACGTTCCACCATGCCCTTGAACTGCTTGCGCACCTTGTCCGGGCCCAGGTGGCTCATCTGGATGTACACGCCGCCATTGGGCGAAGTGCGCCCCGCACGCATTTCCGAATAGATGCCGCGCGAAACGATGTCGCGCGTGGCGCGTTCGCCGCGCTTGTCATAGCGATCCATGAACCGCTCTTTCGTGCCGTTCAGCAAGTACCCCCCTGCCCCGCGGAGTCCTTCTTCGAGCACGGTTCCGGTCATCCGCGTGTGACTGCCGGCAAGCAGACCCGTAGGATGAAACTGCACCATTTCCATATCGCGGAGCGTGAGGCCCGCGCGCAGCGCCATCGCCAGTCCGTCGCAGCTCTTGTCCCCCGACGGCGTATGAAACTTGTACATCGTCGGGCCGCCGCCCGTTGCGAGCAGCACCGCCCTCGCCTGCACAAATACGAAGCGGCCCGTGCGCATGTCGATCATCAATACGCCCGCGACATGCTTGCCGTCGCGCGTCTTGATCAATTCGATGGCCCGGTGCTCCTCCAGGCGATGGATGCCGCGGCTCCACACCTGCTCGGCCAGGCGGTTGATGATCTCGATGCCGGTCAGGTCGCCCTTGTGGACCGTTCTGTCGAACGTCTGGCCAGCGAACGCCTTCTGGTGAATCGACCCGTCGGGGTTACGGTCGAAAAAGCAGCCGAGTTCGTTTTCGAGCTCGCGCACGCGCTCGACCGCCGTGCTCACCAACGCCCAGGCGAGGTCCTGGTTGGACAACCATTTGCTCCCCTCAATCGTGTCCATGAAGTGACGCTCGACCGAATCGCCGGGCGCCAGCGCGACGTTATAGCCGCCCTGCACCATGCGCGTGCAGCCGCATTTCCCGAGGAGCCCTTTCACGGCAACCGTGATCGAGAGGTCCGGCGCCTGCTTGTGCGCGTGCAGTGCGGCAAAGAGACCGGCGCCGCCCGAGCCGAGAATCAGGATATCTGTCTTGACGCGCGCGATATTCATTTTGTCGGTACTCCCAGGCTTTCAAGCACTTCGGCGCGTCGCGAGGCGGTGTCGCCCCTGACTTCGTCGTACAGGCTGCCGCCGTGGCTGTCCATAGCCACGAGCAGCGGGCCGAAGCCCTTGATCCTGAATTTCCAGAGCGACTCCGGATTGAGGTCGTCCAGATCGACGGCTTCGATCTTCTCGATCCATGTCGTTTCGAGCGCTGCCGTGCCGCCGATGATGGCCAGGTAGACGCCGCCCAGATCCTGGAACGCCGACTTCGATCCTTCGCGCAAGCCGCCCTTTCCAACGATCATGCGTACGCCGTACTGCTCCATCAGCGGCCGCGTGAAGCGTTCCATGCGGTCCGACGTGGTCGTGCCGATGCAGACCGGTTGATATCCCGCCGGGAATTCGCTGCTTGGCACGACCTTGCGCACGTTGGGCGCCGTGTGAATGACCGCGTGCCCGCGCAGGTCGAATTCCGTCGTGCGCCCCTTGTCGAACAGATGGATCTGCGTTGCATCGCGGATGCCGAACAGCGTCAGATGCAAGGTCACCGTATCGTTCACCCGCAGCTTGCGGATCTGCGACTCGTCGACAGGCGTATGGAGGTCGTAGTGAGCCATTTCAGAATCCGTAAGTGAGACCGTCTGAGGTAAGCAGCGCCTTCGCGCGCCGCGCCGAGTGACACTGCATGTTGACCGCAATGGGATTCATCGTGATGTGGGTCGACGCCAGCTCGATATGCACCGCAAACGCCGTGCTATCGCCCCCGAGACCCTGCGGGCCGACACCGAGACGGTTCACGGCCTGCGTCAGTTCGCGTTCGAGTGTGGCGCCTTCGGGGTCGGCGCACGTGGTGCCCAACGCGCGCGTCGCGGCACGTTTGGCTAGCGCAATGGATAGATCGGACGTGCCGCCGAGACCCACGCCCACGATCGTCGGCGGACACGTTTTGCCGCCTGCCGAGATCACACAGTCGACGACGAACATCTTGATCGCGTCGATCCCCTCGGCAGGCACGGCCATCTTCAGGAAAGAGTTGTTCTCCGAGCCGCTGCCTTTCGGCACCATCTCGATGGTTGCGGTCTCGTTCTCGTCCGTGAAGTCGACGTGAATGACGGGCACCTCGATGCCGCACGACGTGTGATTGTTCTTGCGCGTGAGCGGATGCACGACCGACGAACGCAGCGGGTGTTCCTTCGTGGCGCGCTCGCACCCTTTGCGAATCGCCGCCTTCAATGCGAAGCCGTCGAACTCGACGTTGCGCCCAAGCGCGACGTTGTAAATCGGGATGCCCGTGTCCTGGCAAAGCAGGTTCTCCGTATCTTCGGCGACACGGATATTGGTCCGCATCGTTTCGAGAACCCGCTGCGCGACCGGCGACGTTTCGCTGGCGGAAAGCCTTTCAATGCCCTCTTTCACGTCGGGCGGGAGCAACTTGAGGGCGCGGATATACAGTTCCTTCGAGGCTTCCTCGACGACGTCGAGATCGAGTTTCATGGCCGTCTCTTCCGGATTGGTAAAAAGTTGTGGGGCTGTCGTGCAGCGTGGATTTTCACTATACGGGGCTAATGCACGAGCGCGAGCAGGAAAGCCAGGCCCGTACAGGTGCTTGCCCCCAAACCGAAGGCGAGCCAGTTCTTTCTCAAGCCGGTCCACGGCAGAAATTCAATCAGCAAGAGACGAATCCCCCCCATCATGTGAAGCGAGAGCAGGACCACGAGTCCCCATTCGCCAAACTTGAAAAGCGGCTGGTCGGTCACACGAAGAAAGCCGTCGAGAGAAGCCTCGCCCGTAATGGCATGGCCGAGCGCCCAGAAGTGAACCGGCAGGAACAAGGCCAGCGCCAGACCGGAAAGACGATGCACGAGAAAGGCCCACCAGGCAGGATGCGTGCGGGCGCGATAGTCGTTCTTTCGCATCACGATACGACTCCATAAACGGCGCGCAACCCCATCAGCGCGAGGCCAGCGGAAAACGCGAGACAGGCGAACTGCGCAGCCTTTCCGCGCCAGTGCAGCCACTCCTCTGAGATTCTGAGCAGACCGATAGGCACGTGGACCGCACACGCGATCGCGAATACCGTATAGAACGCGCCAAACCACAGATTTCCGCGCGTGCGGCCGAGAATGGCCGACGCGCTCAAGCCGCTATGGACGGCGTAGATGATGACGCCGAGATGAACGAACACGCAGAGCGCGAGCACAGTCGCACTCATGCGCTGCCAGTACCAAAGACGAGCCTGAGTGCGAAGAGATAGGCCTTGCATTACAGGTCTCCTTCGCGCGCAGCCTTCATCGTCATCCGCTTTAAGCCGGCAATACCGGCTGTCGGCGAGAGATGCTTGGGGCAACGCTCCGTGCACGTGGCCTGGGTATGACACGAGTGACAGCCCGCGTCGCCAGCGACGGCGCGCAGACGTTCGAGCGTTTGCGTGTCGCGTTCGTCGTTGACGAGCGTCCACGCACGGTTCAGCGCGGCGGGCCCCAGATAATCCGGGCGCCACGTCACGACGTCGCAGGACGAATAGCACACGCCACAACCGATGCACTCGATCCCGGCGTCCGCCGCCTTTCGTTGCGCGCTCTCGGGACTCACTCTGGCGAAATCGTCGTGGCGCGACCGGCTACCCGAAAACTGCCCCTTGGCCCGGCTCCACTTGTCGAAGAAGTCGCTCATGTCAGTCACGAGGTCCTTGATGACGGGCAGATTGGATAGCGGCGCGATCTCCAGTTCGTCGTTCACCGCGACTTTCGACACGTGCGTGCGGCACGTCCAGCGCGCCTTGCCGTTGACGTTCATCGCACAGGATCCGCACATGCCCACGCGGCACGCGAACCGGTATGCGAGGTCGGGCTGCAGTTGCCGCTGAATGAACGTCACGACGTCCAGGACCGTTTGACTTTCGTAACGCGGGACGTCGTAAGTGACGAGCCCACGCGTAACACTTCTCCAGACTCTGACTCGAAGTTTGTCGGTATTCACGATGCCTCTCGAATAGCTGCTGACGCAGTACGATTGAACGGATTTCGTACATCGATTGTTCAGCAATTCTTCGCCAGGAAAAATCGAATAATTCTGGCGTTCAGCTAAAGGTTTCCTATGCCTCGCCGCGCACGCGCCGCAGCTTCAGCACGGTGGCCATTTGCGCGTTGTCGCGTTCCTTTTCGAGTCCGGACACCACGAGCGTGGCAACGGCGTTCCCGATCATGTTGGTGACGGCGCGCACTTCCGAAATGAAACGGTCCACCCCAAGAATGAGGGCCGCGCCTTCAATGGGAATCTGCTTGAACGCCGTGAGCGTGGCGAGCAGCGTGACGAAACCTGCGCCCGATACGCCGGCTGCGCCTTTCGAGCTGATCATCGAGAGCACCATCAGCCCGATCTGGTCTGTCCATGACAGCGGCACGTTATAGGCCTGCGCGATAAACATCGCGCAAATCACCTGAGCCACACAGGTCCCGTCGAGGTTGAACGAATAGCCCATCGGCATCACGATACCGACGACCTGTTTCGGGCACCCCATGCCTTCGAGCTTGCGGATCAATTGTGGGAACACCGATTCAGACGACGTCGTGGCAAGCACGAGCAGAATCTCTCCCTTCAAATAATTGACCAGCCGAAGGAGGCTGAAACCGCTCATCCGGCAGATGGTGCCCAGCACGACCACGAGGAAAAAGATCGTCGCCACGTAGATCGTGATGAGCAGCATGCCGAGCGAATTCAATGCCGACAGTCCGTATTTCCCGACTGCAAAGCCCATCGCCCCCAACGCGCCGAGCGGTGCGAGCTTCATGATGAAGCCCACAATCCTGAAGAGCACCGCCGACACCGCGTCGAAGAACGTCAGGACCGGCTGCCCCTTCTCGCCGATATACGACAAGCCCACCGCGAACAAGCAGGCAATCACGACGATCTGTAGCATGTCGCCCGAAGCAAACGGACTCAGGAAACTCGAAGGAATGATGTTGAGGAAAAAGCCCGTGAGGCCGCCGCCGTGATGCACTTCCGTTTGAAATTGCGCCAGCACGTGCACATCGGCGGTGCCTGGCTGGATATTCATGCCGACACCCGGGCCAATCAGGTTCACCATCAACATGCCGATCAGCAAGGCCAGCGTGGTCACCACCTCGAAATAGATAATGGTCTTGCCCGCGATCCGGCCCAGCGTGCGCATCTCGCCGATCTGCGAGGCGCCGCATACGATCGTGGTGAAGATCAACGGCGGCGTAATCATCTTGATCAGACGAATGAACGCATCCGATAACGGCTTCAGGGACTGGGCAAATGTCGGGAAGAAGTGTCCGACGGCGATCCCGATCAGGATGGCGATCAGGACCTGGACATAAATGTGCCTGCAAAAACGACGCAACATGGTGTCTCCTTGATCTCGCCTCACGCCGCGTGCACGCGACGTTGACGAGAAAGTTGCCGGGCCGCGCAGACCCGGCACTCTGACCAGTTGTGGCAACGAGCTGGAGATCGCCTCTGCTGGGCGAATGTTTCCAGCCGTCTCATGCATTCAATCTTGATTGCCGCTTTTACCAGCGCTTCGTCTTGATGTTGTGAACGTGAGCGTGCTCGCCCGCCTTGATGGGCGCCACGACCTTGCCGATATCGACGCCGTACTTGTAGACGGTGTCGCCCACGGCCATGTCCTTGAGCGCCACCTTGTGACCGATCGGAATGTCCTGCTGGGCGACGATCGCGACGATCTTGTCGTCATCCATGATCCAGGCGTTCAACGCCAGGCCCGCCTTGATGCCCTCGACCACGGCAACGCCAACCGTGTCTTCGCGCTCATGCAACACCGCGTGAATCATCGTCTACTCCTTGTTCAAGTGGAATCGGGTGTGAACCGGCATGGGTAACGAAGTGGCTTAGCCGAACAACGCCGGTACGGAACGAATGATCAAATTGACTGCCGCGACGATAAGAACGATCCAGAGAAGCGTGAGGACGCGTTGCGCCGAAATGGCGCTGCGCAGCCTCGCACCGGCGAACAATCCCACCGCGCCGCAAGGCAACAGAAAGCTGGCGAGCGGGAGGACAGCCGGGTTTCGATAGAGTCCGGAAACGGAGAAGAGAATGAGCCGGGCGACCGCCGTGGCGGTAATGAGTGTGCTGATCGTTGCACGTCGCTGGTCGGGATCGCGCAAACGGCCGGCCAGATAAATCGTGTAAACCGGGCCGCCGGTACCGAATACTGCGGTGAGGCATCCGCCAAAGAAGCCCAATGGCAGGGCCCAGCGTCCGCCGATCTCACGAAATTCGCCACGGGACATGACCTTCCAGAGCGAGTAGGTCAACAGGCACACGCCAAGAATGAGTTCGAGCGGCTTTTCCGGCACGCAAACCAGCACGCTCACGCCCAGCAGAAGCCCGATGCACAACCATGGCCCGAGCCTTTTGAGTTCCTGGGTCTGAACAAACTGAAGGTTGCGCATGCCCACGAGCATCCCGGCAACGAGATCCAGCACCAGCATCACGGGTGTTGCCGTGCGCAGGGGCACCAGTTGCGTGAGCAACGGTATGGCAACGATCGACGAACCAAAACCCGTCAGCCCGTAGACCAGGTACGCGATCGCCACGACCCTTCCCGCCACTGCGATCGAACTGACACCGATTCCGATGGCGCCAGCGGCGATTTGCGCATTCAACCAGGCTGTCATTGATGAAGGATCCCGGAGCGACGTTCAGTGTTGTGGGGCATGCGGGGGATGCATTGACTGCGCCGGCCCAGAAAATCTGGCCGCGCTGCTGCGTCCATTGTCGCTTGCGGCTTGCTAAAGATAAACGCAGTAATGGTTTTCCTGAGACCAGGAAATACTTTAGGTTGCGTAAAATTTCGGGGATCGAAGCGAGCATGTCTTCTCCGCGAAACGCGAGCAATGCCATCCATTCGCACCCTCAAAATATTTCTCTCTGTCGCGCGATGTGGCACCTTTGCCGCCGCCGGCAACAAGGTCGGCCTCACCGCTGCGGCCATCGGGCTGCAGATTCGCGCGCTCGAAAGCGATCTCAATGTTCAGCTTTTTGACCGCAACGCGCGCGCTGCCGTGCTGAATCCCGTTGGCCGCGCACTCATTCCCGAGATCGAAGAAATCGTTCGCCGCTACGAGCTTCTCGAGGTCGCCGCCGGCGGCGACGAAATGTCGGGAACGGTCGTGATCGGCGCACTCGTCTCCGCGCTGATGGGCGCATTCGCCGATGCCTTATGGTCAATACGCCAACACCATCCTCGCCTCGATGTGCATCTGCTCGCCGGCATGTCCAGCGATTTTGCGCACCAGGTCGAAGTCGGCGAACTCGATGCGGCGGTCGTCACGCAGTCTCCGCACCCTCTCGCGTCCACACTCCTTTGGACACCTCTGTATTCGGAACCGATGATTCTCATCATGCCAACGGCCCCGCACTTCGATTTGCCGCCGCAGCAGGACGACATCCTCCGCCATGCGCCGTTCATGCGCTTCGACCGCAGCACATGGACCGGACACCTCGTGCAGAATGTGCTCGATCAGTGCAAGGTCGAAGTCAACGAAGCGATGGAGCTGAACTCCGTCGAAGCGATCGTCGCGCTGGTGCGCCAGGGCTTCGGCATTTCGATCGTTCCTGAACTCGCCAACGTCGACTTCGCCAACGATCGCGCCATCCGCGTCATGTCGCTCAATGGCGTCGACGTGCGGCGCCACGTTGGCTTGCTCGAACGCGCGAGGCACAGCCGTACCGCATTCACCGACGCGATCAAGAGTTACTTCACGGCGGCCTGACCCATCCGGCGATCGCTGCAAGCGCTCACGCCGCCAACGCTCGCAACTGATTGAGCAGCGCGTCGGGAATGTCGATGCCGTCGTGTGCAGCGGTATCGGCGAGGCCGGCCCGCCGTTGCCCCGGCAGCCGTACATCGGCGTCCTGCAGCATCACTTCGATCAACGCCTCGACGCGCGCAAGATAGGTGGCATTGCCCGCCAGCGCACCCGGATCGATCGCCCAGAACAGGTGGCCCACGCGCGACTTCTCGCCCTCTTCGGTCAGGAACGAACCCGCCTCGTAGCCGAAGTTCGCCCCGGCCAGCGCGGCGGCGAGCAATTCGACCATGAGCGCGAGCATCGCCCCTTTCGCCCCGCCGAACGGAAGCATCATGCCTTCCAGCGCGGCCTTCGCATCGGTTGTCGGCCGGCCGTCGCGCGAAGTCGCCCAGCCCTCGGGAATCGGCTTGCCTTCGCGGGCGGCCACCATGATCTTGCCGCGCGCCACATTGGACAACGACAGGTCGATCATCAGCGGCTTGCCGTCGCGGCGCGGAAACACGGCCGCCACGGGATTGGTGCCGAACACGGCGTGCCGCCCTCCCCACGCCGCCATCGCAGCGGGCGTGTTGCTGAACGCGAGCCCCACCATGCCGGCCGCGCCGACCGGCTCCAGATGCCATGCGCCCGCGCCAAGGTGGTGGCTGCGCGTCACGCTCACGACCGCGCTGCCGTGTTCCCGCGCGCGCTTCACGAGCGTTTCGACGGCCAGTTCGCAAGCCGGGAACGCCATGCCGTCCGCCGCGTCGATCAACACCGCGGCATTGCGCGATTCGACGACTGACGGGCTGGCCTTCGCGTCGACACGGCCGTTGCGCAACTGCGCGACATACATCGGCAAACGCGCGACGCCGTGCGAAGACAGGCCGCGTTCGTCGGCGTAGACGAGCGCGCGCGCGGTGGCCTGGGCCGTGCGCGGCGTGGCGCCCGCGGCAAGCATCGTGCACGTGGCGAGGTCGTGAAGATCACCGGACGAGATCCGCGTCATGTCAGAGTTCCTTCGTTTTCGTTGAGTCATGCTCGCCCGCGAGCAACGCATCCATCACGCGCGACGCGACCAGCGTGCTGACGCGCTCGTTCGACTGCACGGTCAAGCCCGCAATATGCGGCGTGAGGATCAGATTGGGCACGTCCGCAAGCGGCGAACCCGCCTTGAGCGGTTCGTCGGCGAACACATCGAGCGCGGCGCCGCCCAGGCGGCCTTGCGTCAGCGCTTCGGCCAGCGCGCTTTCGTCGATCACGCCGCCTCGCGACGTATTGATCAGGACTGCATGCGGTTCGAGCATCTGCAGTTGCGCCGGGCCGAGCAGATTGTGCGTGCTCTCGACGAGCGGCACGTGAACAGTCACGACGTCGGCAGCGCGCAGCGCGTCGTCGAACGACATGCCCCGGGTGCCCGTCTCCTGCCAGCAGGCCGCATCCGCCGGAATCTGCGGATCAAAGCCCACTACCTGCATGCCGATACCTCGCGCCAGCTGCGCGACGAGCCGCCCGATGCCGCCAAAACCGATCACGGCCATCGTGCCGCCAGCCGCTTCGCGCCCGTTCGAGAGCGCGGTGCGCGGCCACTGCCCCTGTGCAACAGCCGCGCTCGACAGGTACGCGCCGCGCAGCAGCATCAGCGACGTGGCGATCACATACTCGGCCACGGCTGCCGCGTTGGCGCCCGTTGCCGGAAACACCTGCACGCCGCGTTCCCTGCATGCGCCGAGCGCGATATTGTCCAGCCCGACGCCGAGCCGCCCGACCACCGACAAGCGCGGCGCGTCGTCCAGCAGCGCGGCGGTGACCTGTGTGCGGTTGCGCACGATCAGCGCGTCGGCGTCCGCCAGCAGACTGCGCAGCCGCTCGGGTTCGTCGACGAGCGACGCGTGTGCGTGCACGTCGAAATGACGCCGCAGCGAATCCACCGCCGACGCATCCATGAACTCGCTGATGACGATTTTCTTGCGATCGCTCTTCAATTTGGGCGTTCCTGTGCGTAAGCGCGTGGCTTGCTTTCGTTGACGCTGCCGGCCGTTTCGGACTCCGCATCACTCACGCCTTGAGCGGCGCGCGGCGCGGCCAGCACCTTGCGCGCCGCCTCGGCGTCGAACACACCCTCCCAGCGCGCGACCACGATCGTCGCCACCGCGTTGCCGATCATGTTGACGATCGCGCGAATTTCGTTGAGCACGCGGTCGATGCCGATGATCAGCGTGATGCCGGCAACCGGAATGATGTTGTGGGTGGAGAGCGTGGCCGTGAGCGCCACCAGCGCCGCGCCCGCAACGCCCGCGCCGCCCTTGGACGTCAGCAGCAGGATGGCGAGCAGGCCGAGCTGCTGCAGCAGTGACAGATGCGTGTTGGTGGCCTGGGCGATGAAAAGCGACGTCATCGTGAGATAGATGGCCGCGCCGTCGAGATTGAACGAGTAGCCTGTCGGCAGCACGAGACCGACGATGGGCTTCGGGCAGCCGAGGCGCTCGAGTTTGTCCATCAGGCGCGGCAGCACCGATTCCGTGGTCGAGGTGCCGAGCACGATCAGCAGTTCCTCGCGCAGATAGTTGAGCAGCGGCCACAAACCGACGCCGGCCCAACGGCAGATCGTGCCGAGCACCAGGACGATGAACAGGATACTGGTGAGATAGAAACAGACGATCAGCAGACCGAGCTGCTGCAACGTACCGATGCCATACTTGCCCACCGTGAACGCCATGGCGCCGAACGCACCGAGCGGCGCGAGCCGCATGATCATCTCGACGATACGCATGAGCGCCTCGCCGCTCTGCTCGATCACGCGCGACAGGAACCGGCTGTTGCGCGACATGATCGACAATGCCACGCCGAACAGCACCGAGAACAGCAGCACCTGCAGCAGGTTGCCGTGCGCGAACGCACCGACTACCGAGTTCGGCACGATCTCTTCGAGGATGCTTTGTGACGCCGCAGTATGCGCTTCGCTCACGTAGTGGCTCACGGCCTGCGTATCGAGCGTAGCCGGGTCGATATTGAGCCCTTCGCCCGGATGCAGCACGTTCGCCACCACCAGCCCCAATACCAGCGCAAGCGTCGTCACGGCTTCGAAATAGACGATCGTCTTGACGCCCACTCGCCCGACATGCTTGAGGTTTTCCATCCGTGCAATACCGAGCGACACGGTGCAGAAAATCACCAGCGTAATGAGCATTTTGATCAGGCGAATGAACGTGTCGCCCAATGGTTTCATTTCAACGCCGAAGTGCGGCCAGAAATAGCCGACGAGAATACCGGCCGCAAGTCCGATCAGGACCTGGGCATAGAGATGTCTGAGCACGCGCAAGGTGGTGTCTCCTCCACTCGCTGCTGCCTGGTGATACAGCTTCGCGCACCGTGGGCGGACTTCCGTGGTCCGGTTTTGTGGCCGTGTCTGCACGGCGCTTTGCGCCGCGGTGCGCGCAACTGTGATGGAACTGCGGGGAAACTGCGTTCGCAATGCCCGCCGCTCAGGCGGGCTTGCGGGGTGTTGCTTGCGCGGATCAGGCGCTTTCGAACAGACGCGTGAGCACGAACTCGCGATGGCCCAGCGTTTCCGCCGCGGTCCAGCGGCCGTTCGCCGTTGCGAGCATCGATTCGAGCAGCTTGTCGCCGGCCTGATCGAGGTTCTGCTCGCGCTGCAGCAAGCCCGACACATCGACGTCGACGTGCTCGCTCATCGTGCGCACCGTGCGCGGATTCGCGCAGATCTTGATGACCGGCACGATCGGATTGCCGATCACGTTGCCCTGCCCTGTCGGGAAGAAGTGCACGGCGAAACCCGAGGCCGCGCACAGCGTCACCATCTCCGCCGCCGCCGACGACGAGTCCATGAACCACAGGCCAGCATGCGTCGGCTCCTCGGCCTTGTCGAGCACGCCGTCCACGCGGCACTTCTTGCCGATCTTCTGGATATTGCCGAGCGCCTTTTCCTCGATCGTGGTCAGGCCGCCTGCGATGTTGCCCTTCGTCGGCTGCGACTCGGAGAGATCGTCGGTCTTCCAGCGGTTGATCATGTCCTGATAGCGGTCGAACATGAACTGGAAGCGCTCGCGCACCTGATCGTTCGCGCAGCGCGCCGCAACGATCTGCTCGCCGCCCGTCAGCTCCGAGGTCTCGCCGAACACGAGCGTCGTGCCGAGTCCGTAGAGCTTGTCGAACGCATTGCCGACCGTCGGGTTCGCGCCGCAGCCCGACGTCGTATCCGACTCGCCGCACTTGGTCGATACCCACAGATCGGAAATCGGGCACTCCTCGCGCTCGAGCGTCGTCGCCCACTGCACCATTTCCTTGGCGGCCTTCGAGGCGCGCATGATCGTGTCATGGTCGCCGTGCAGTTCGATGCCGAAGCCCATCACCGGCTTGCCCGACTTCGCGATGCCGTCCACCACGCGCTTGGTCCAGCCTTCCTCGATACCGATGACGATCACGCCGGCGACGTTCGGGTTGCAGCCCGCGCCGATCAGCGTGCGGAAATGCAGGTCGAGGTCCGCGCCGAACTGGAGGCGGCCGTACGGATGCGGCAGCGCCATGGTGCCCTTGATGTTGTGCTCGACCGCTTGCGCGGCGGCGTTCGACAGGTCGTCGACGGGCAGGATGATGACGTGGTTGCGCACGCCGACGCGGCCGTTCGAGCGGCGATAGCCGCGGAAAATGGTGTTCTGGTCAATCACGCTCATGGTGTCTCTCTCTGAATGGGAGGGGTTCGACTGGCTGGCTCGCCTGCGCCTTACCAGCGCTTCGTCTTGATGTTGTGAACGTGAGCGTGCTCACCCGCCTTGATGGGCGCCACGACCTTGCCGATATCGACGCCGTACTTGTAGACGGTGTCGCCCACGGCCATGTCCTTGAGCGCCACCTTGTGACCGATCGGAATGTCCTGCTTCGCCGGGACCGTGACGATTTCGTCCTCGTCCATGATCCACGCGTTCAGCTGCGTGCCCGCCTTGATGCCCTCGACGACCGCGACACCAACCGTGTCCTTCGCCTCGTGCAGCACGATGTGAATCGTCCTGCGCGCCGGATCGGCATGGGCCGCCGTTGAATCAGCCTGCTGTGCTGCTTGAGCTGCCTGGCTCATCTGAGTGTCTCCAGTTTTGTTCACGGGGGGTCTGGCGCGTGGCCATGCTGCGCATCATAGACCGCTCATTCATCCATGTCAACCATATCATCTATATGTGTTAGATAAGCCAGATGAAGTAAAATCGCGTCAAAGTCCGGAACGTACAAGGAAGGGGGAACACCACCATGAACACGCTGAAGAACGGCGCAGCCCACGCGGCGGGCGCGGCAGGCACGCCCGTCATCGGGGGAACGCGGTACAAGGAAGTGAAAAACGGGATCCTCGCCGCGCTGTCGGCGAAGGAATGGAAAGGCGGCGAGGCGATACCTTCGGAGAAGCGCCTGTCCGAGCGCTTTGGCGTGTCGATCGGGACGCTGCGCAAAGCGATCGACGAACTCGTGGCGGACAACATTCTCGTGCGTCATCAGGGACTCGGCACGTTCGTCGCGCAACACCAGCGCGATCGCTATTTCTTCCGATTTTTCCGGGTCGTGCGGCAGGACGGCGAGAAGAGCTATCCCACGGTGAGCCTCGTGTCGTTCACGAAGGCCAAGGCGACGCGCGAAGTCGCCGCGATTCTCGGCATCGAACCGAACGCGCGGGTCTTCTCGTTCGTGAACCGCCTGGCGCTGCATGGCGAGACGGTCATGATCGACAGCATCACCGTGGCCGAGGAGCGTTTCGCGGGGTTGACCGAAGCCGCGTTGCGCGAGCGGCCCAGCACGCTTTACAACTTCTACCAGGACGCGTTCCACATCAACGTGGTCGGGACCGAAGAGCGGTTGCGCGTCGCGACCGCCAACGAGTTCGAGAGTGAACTCCTCGAGGTGGCGCCCGGTACGCCGTTGCTCGAAGTGCGGCGCATTGCGTACTCGTATCACCAGGAGCCTGTCGAGCTTCGCATCTCGCACGTGAACACCGCGCGTTACGAATACGTCGGTCCTTCCGCTTCACACGAAGAACCGCTCTAGAAGCCCGGTGCACTCCCGCTGCGCCCGCCCGCTGAACGAGCGCAGCGGTGTCATCGCTCAGGCGGCGAGGTGAAACACGCTCACCGTCCTTTCGAGCAGCCGCGCCTGATCCTGCATGGATTGCGCCGCCGCCGACGCCTGCTCGACGAGCGCCGCGTTCTGTTGCGTCGCTTCGTCGATCTGGGTGATCGCGCGGTTGACCTGTTCGATACCCTCCGTCTGCTCATGGGTGGCCGCTGAAATCTCGGCCATGATGCCGGTCACGCGCCCCACGCTCTCGACGATTTCCGACATCGTCGAACCGGCGCGCGCCACCAGCACGCTGCCCGTGTCGACTCTCGAGACCGAGTCGTCGATCAGCGCCTTGATTTCCTTGGCGGCAGCCGCCGAGCGCTGCGCGAGACTGCGAACCTCGGAGGCCACCACAGCGAAGCCGCGTCCCTGCTCGCCGGCGCGCGCCGCCTCGACGGCGGCGTTGAGCGCAAGAATATTGGTCTGGAAGGCGATACCGTCGATCACGCCGATGATGTCGACGATCTTGCGCGACGACTCGTTGATGGATTTCATTGTGTCCACCACCTCGGAGACCACCGCGCCGCCCCTGCCCGCCGCTTCCGACGCCGACGCCGCGAGATCGTTCGCATGCTGTGCGTTCGAGGCGCTCTGCTGCACCGTCGACGTGAGTTCTTCCATGGACGCGGCCGTCTCCTGCAGCGACGCCGCCTGCTGCTCCGTGCGCGACGACAGGTCGAGATTGCCCGCCGCGATCTGCTTCGAAGCCGTGCTGACCGAGGCGGTCGATGACAGCACGGTGCCGATCACGCCGACGAGGCTTTCCTGCATGCGCTTCGCAGCCGAGGCAAGCATGCCGATTTCGTTGTGGCCGTGTTCGCCGATGCGCGCGGTCAGGTCGCCCTGGGCGACGCGATCCAGATGCTCGCCCAGGGCCTGCAGCGGTTTCTGAACGACGCGGGACAGCGCCCGGCGCGCGGCCACCGCGACCACCACGGTGATAACGAGGCAGGCCGCAATCATGATCTGGAGGAACGACGTCGTGTCATTCGCGGCCTCTTTTGCCGCGTGGCCGCGTTTGGTGGCGCGTTTGACGAAGTTGTCCATCTCGTCGTTGAACGCGCGCGATGCCGCGATGCTTTCGATCGCGCTGATGTGATTGAAGGTGGCCATGTCGTTGGCCGCGAGCGCCTTCTGTTCGTTGCGCACGCAATCGTTCAGCGCGTTGTAGGTCTCGACGATACGGCGGGCGAGTTCCCGGTCGTCCGGATCGGAGCGCGGAATCTTCGCGAACGCCTCGATGCGAGCCTGGCCCTGCGCCAGCCGGGCGTCGACGGTCTCCGTCAAGTTCTTTGCCGCCGCGGTTTGACCGATCTGGGCCGCGCTCTGTGCGGCCGAGATCGACACGCGAGCGCGTTGCGTGGCGGCAAACGCCTCGGTCACGTCGGTCACCTCGACGGTCGCCTGGCTCATCGCCTCGACAGAGGCCGCAGTCTCTCGCACCCCCTTGAGGGCCATGAGGTTGCTGACGCCAATCAAGACGACCAGCAGCGTCAGCACTGCGGTCAGAATAGTACTGATCCGGAATTTGCCCACTTCTATCCCCAAATGTCAGCTTTTTTGTGAGTGCGGGTAGTCGCGTGGTGGGTGATACCGCTGCGACTACGACCGGCATATCGGCATGGGGCTCACAACACTTGAGGATCTTTTGCGGACCTGACAGAAGTGAAAACTGGCACCTGTTCAAGAAAGCTTTCTGTCAGCTTGTGTAACATCGCTCCTCGGACAAGCCACGGTTTGGTGATCGTCAACTTTCCTGCTCGACGCCAGCGAGATAGTCAGGACACCTTCAGGTATGCAACATCGACCGGAATTAGTAGCGCGCCAGCTGGCTGCCGTTGACCTGCACGCGGTCGCCTGGGCGCAGGTCGCCGGGCGTCGGCACGTTGAACGCGCGGGTCGAGCCGTCGCTCAGCTGTACGTCGATCTGGAATCCTGCGGGCTGGCCCATCTGCTGGCCGATCTGGTTGCCTGCATAAGCGCCGCCGAGCGCGCCGATGACGGTCGCGGCGTCGCGGCCGTGGCCACCGCCCACCTGATTGCCGAGCACGCCGCCAACCAGCGCGCCGACCACGGTTCCGGCGATGCCCGAAGCCCCCGTGGCGTTACTCAACGGCCGGATGCTCGAGATCGTGCCGTACTGCGTGCCATATTGGTTGCCGTATTGCGAGTTGTACTGCGCACCGTACTGACCGTTGCTTTGCGTGTCATACGGCTGTTGCGGCGCGGGCGGTGGCGCGTAGGCGGGTTGCTGCACGGTGCCCGGTTGTGCGTAAGCAGGCTGGCTGTACGCAGGCGCCGCATATTGGCCCTGGTAGCCTTGCTGCGCGCCGTACGGCGAGTAGCCCGGGGCAACGCATGCGGACAACGACAGACTGGCTGCCGCGACAAGCGCGGCGGTGAGGGCGGACTTGGTAGAGAGCATGAACGTCAAGGTGGATTCGCATTGCCGCCGCTGCGGGCACGACAAGCATGAGGAGGAGTGGCAATTGCGCGGCAGTATAAGCAAAGCCCGCCCGGACGTCCGCTGCGCGAGGGTAACAACATGTAAAGTCCGTTGCCGGGTGATTGGCGGCGCGCCGAGCGCGGCGCCAATCACCCGCTGGAATCAAGCAGGCGCCGGATTCCCCGATATTTTCAATGCAGGGTTTGGACGCTGCCGGCGTCATCATCGGACGCGGCCTGATCGAGTATTGCGCACCGGAAATCGAACTTGACGCGAAGGATTGCTGATTCGACACGTGCGTCGCCGCGATGGCCCTTCAGGCGAGTATCGATCGCCTCCTCGACGGCGAGAATCGCCTGCTCGATGCTCTCGGGATCCTCACTGTCGAATCCGACCTCGACCTCGATGCTCTCCAGCAGGTTCAACGCGGTTGCAATGTCTTCGGAAGCGACGAATAGCGTCTCGGCGTGTTCTCTCATCTACCCTCCCCGTTGGGTTGTCCAGCTCTTCAGACAGCTGCGAGTTGCACGCCTATCGTTGCACATCCGGAACAAATCTGCCGGCGACGAAGGCCGGTGTTGGGTTCGAAACAACGGAGGGGTTGCCGTCCATCGTGAAGCGAATAGAATCGAAGGTTCCAGCTGATAGCGTAAAGGCAATCGGCCCGCCGTCGGGCGCGGTTTCGACCTGCTAGACTGGAAGTTCCCCCGCGAACCATGGAGGGAATCATGACGACTGTCTACGTGGTGAAGACTGGTGAGCAGTACCTCTGCTGCGCAGAGGACGGCGATATTGGCATGGCGCCGGAGATTGGCGGGGCCAAGTCCTTCGTCTCATACGAGGAAGCCGAAAAGGCGGCGTCCGAGCATGCCGACCCCGGATACGAAATCGTCGCCGTCAGCGTTGCCACACACTGACGCGCAAGGCTGTTCCGCCTCGACCTACTGGAACTTGCCAGCCGGTGCTTTCGGCTGGCTTTCGGCTGCACCGCCGGCCAGCGCGTGAACCGTTCCGGCGAGGAAGTTCAGGATGAACTCGTTCACCTCGTCCGGACGCTCTTGCTGCACCCAGTGACCCGCCTTCGCAATCAGGTGCTTCTTCCAGAGATTGGGAACGTTGATCTCCAGCGCGTCGTAATCCTTCACGGCCATCCTCACGACGCCGTCTAGCTCTCCCGCGAGAAAGAGCGCGGGCTGCATGATCCGGGCGCCGTCGAGGAAGCTGGTCAGCTCCCAGTTTCGATCGATATTCCGATACCAGTTGATTGGCCCACGAAACCCGCTCCGCTCGAACTGAGTGACGAAATATTGCAGATCCGTCTCGGTCAACCACGGCGGAAGCTCGTCGGGCAACGTGAAGTTGTCCACGAATCGAGTCGACTTCGGAAAGGTCGCGATATTGGCCGGCTGCCCTTTTACCACCGGGTCTCCCGACGCCGTGTACAGAATGCCGAGCATCGAACGGCGGACATCTTCTTCCAGTTCGCGCTCGACGCGTCCCGGCAACTGAAAATAGTCCTGATAGAAATGACACTCCTGCGTGATCTGCGCGAAGCGCACCGATGGACGCACCGGCCGGCGAGGCATGTAAGGCACGCTCAACAGGCCGAGAACGGGAAACAGGTCGGGGCGCAGCAGCGCAGCGTAAGCGGCGACGGCAGCCCCCCAGTCATGCCCGATCAGAACCGCCCGCTCTTCGCCGAGAGCCTTGACGAGGCCGACCAGGTCGCCGACCAGGTTCAGAATATCGTAAGCCTCGATGGTTTCCGGGGCGTCGGTGAGCCCGTATCCGCGCTGGTCCGGCGCAACCGCGCGATAGCCCGCGGCCGCCAGCGCATCGATCTGCCAGCGCCACACGTACCAGGACTCCGGCCAGCCGTGGCAGAGCAGCACGAGCGGGCCCGTGCCCTTTTCGACGTAGTGCATGCGGATGCCGTTGACGTACGCGAACTTCTCTTGCAGCCGGTTCATCATGGAGTCGACCTCGTCTCACACGGTGGGAAAACGCCTGGCGACCATTGTGAATGCAGCGCCACAATGCTTCAACCACACCAGTCGTTTCGAGCGTGAGCCGGGGTATCAAGGATCGACGCGTGCCGTGCGGCCCTCCACCCGCGCAATGACGCTCAGGTAATCGGCGGGGGTATCCATGTCGACGCAAAAGCGATCGTGCGCCGCCTCGTGGAGAAACACCTCGCCGCTGTGTTCGGCGATCAGCTTGCGGCAGCCCGGATTCACGCGGCCGCCCACGACCTCGGGACAATAGCTCGACGCAAACACGACAGGATTGCCGCGTGCGCCGTCGAACATCGGCACCAGGATCGAACCGTACGGCATCGACGCGTAGGCCTCGATCAGTTCACGATAGTCGGCCGTTTCAAGGAGCACCTGGTCGGCGAGGCAGATCATCACCGCGTCGCACGGCGCCTGCAGCGCGGCAACGCCGCTCGCGACCGACGTCATCTGTCCTTCCCGGTAGCGCGGGTTGCCCTGGAAGCGCACGTCGAGGCCGTCGAGCGCTTCGAAGACGGCCCGGGCGTTGAACCCGGTCACGACGACGACCTCCTCGGGTCGTGCCGCAGCGATCGCGCGCACGACGCGCCGCACGGCAGGCTCGCCGCCCACCGGCAGCAACAGCTTGTGACGCCCTTCCATGCGCTCGGACAGGCCCGCCGCGAGCACGACCGCCGAAAACGCCGCGCCGCTCATCGCGCCACCGTGGGAGGATCGTCCGGGCGACCGGCAGCGCCAGAGGCGACGTCCAGATAGCGCTCGGGGGCGCGCTCGAACTCGGACTTGCAGCCGTCGCAGCAGAAGTACACCTTGCGCCCGCGATAGTCGACAACGTGTTTCGCCTTCGCAATCTCGATGCTCATCCCGCACACGGGGTTCACGTAGCACCCCGCCTCCGCCTCTGCCACGGGCACGCCGAGCGCCTCGCACGGCGGCAAGGGCGGTACGGCTTCCGTGGCGATCGTGGCGCGCGGCGCCGCGGCCTCGGCCACCTCCTGCGTCTCGTGCCGCACGGCGACGAGTCCCGCCACGGCGCCCAGTGCAATCTCCTGCGGCGTGTGCGCATGGATCGCCGGCCCCGCCGGTGCGTGCAGCGCCGCGAGGCGGGCCTCGTCGATGCCGCGCAGGCGCATGGCTGCGCGCAACCGCTCGGCCTTTCTGTGACTCGCGATCAGGAGCACCGCCACGGCGGCGCTGCGCAACGCGGCTTCGAGCGCATCCTCGTCGCGCTCACCTTGCGTCGCGATCAGCACAAATGATGTGCCGGCGCGATCCAGCGCGGCGGCGTCAACGCCCGGCTGCCCGGCGCGCGCCACGTCGGCCGCCAGGCTCGCGCGAAACCCGACGCGCCGTGCGAGCACACACGCTTCCTGCGCCGCGGGCGTGGCGCCGAGCACGGCCACGAGCGGCGCGGGCACGGTGGGCTGGATGAAAAGCTCCAGTGCGCCGTTGCTCGCGCACGGCATGGCGTGCGCCTCGACTTCGGCCTCGGCTGCCACCGGCTCGTTGCTGATCCGCACGCGCCGTGGCTGCCCCGTGCGGATCGACTCTCGCGCGGCCTCGATGACGATCGTCCGTGAGCAGCCTCCGCCGACCCAGCCATGCAGCGCGCCGTCGGCCTCCACCAGCGCCTGGGCGCCGACGTGTGTCGAGGTTGGCGGCGCCGCGCGGATCACGGTGACGACGGCGAACGGTGCGCCCGCATCGATCAGCCGCTGCTCGAGCTGCAGCAGATCCGCGGCGTCCGGGAGGGTTTCGCTCGATTCGGCATGGACATTCATTGCAGCGCCTCGAGAATTTGAGGAAAGATCCGTTCGAGACCCGCGAGGTCGCGGGCCCCGGCGAACAGGTCGAGATGCGGCAGCGCGGCCTGCATGCCCGCGCTGACCGGTGCGAATCCGGGACGATCGGCGAGCGGATTGATCCAGACGAGCGAATGGCAGCGCCGCCGGATCGCGCCGAGCGACTCGCTGAGCTGCGCCACGTCGCCGGCGTCGTAGCCGTCGCTGACGATCACGACCGCGGTACGCGCATGCAGCAGGCGCGGTGCGTAGTGCGCATTGAAGCCGGCGAGACTCTCGCCGATCCGCGTCCCGCCGGCCCAGCCCTCCGAGATGAGGTGCAGGCGCTCCTGGGCGCGGCGCGGATCGGGGTCGCGCAGTGCTTCGTCGACGCAGACGAGCCGCGTATGGAAGATGAAGCTGTGGACGTCGGGCAAGCGCCCGCTCAGCACGCGCGCGAGCCGCAGGAAAAAGAAGCTGTAGAGGCTCATCGAGCGGCTCACGTCGAGCAGCATGACGATGCGCGGGCGCTGCCGGCGCTTGCGCCGCCAGCCGAGCTCGACCGGCAGCCCGCCGCGCGAGACGCTGCGGCGCAGGGTCCAGTGCAGATCGAGCGTGCGCCCGAGACTCGCGCGTTGCTCGCGGCGCATCTGGATGCCGCGCAGGCGCTGGGCGAAACGGCGGATCGCGGCGTCGATGGCGAAGAGTTCGTCGCGATCGTTCAGGTGGCGCAAATCCGCGTGGGCCAGCGACTCTGTCGGCGTGGCGCCTTCGTTCGCGGCGGCGCCTTCCTGCGCCGCGCCGTTGCCGCGTCCCGCGAGCGAAACCGGCGTACCCTCGCTCGCATCGGGCGGCCCGCAGGCCGTGTCGTCGCGCGCAAGCGGCCCGGCGCCGCCAGCGCGGGTTTCGGCGAGCTTGCGCCGGTTCGGCGCGAGGAAGTACGCGTCGAACAATTCGTCGAAGCGCCGCCACTCTTGCGCGCGCGCGCACAGCAGCGCACGCAGGCTCCAGCGCAGCACGTCGCGCTCTGTCTGGCCCATGCGTTGCACCACTTCGAGCATTGCGGCAACGTCCGCGTTCGTCACGCCGAACGCGTTCGCGCGCAGCCAGCCCGCAAAGCCCGCATAGCGCGCGACGAGGCGATCGGCAAGATCGTGCCGCGCCGCGCCGGGCAGCGTGCTGTCGATGCCGGTCAGCATGACGCCACCAGTTTTTCGACCACGGGCCGCGTGAGGCTGGCTTGATCCTCGCGCGTTTTCACGAGCGCGGCGAGCGAATCCATCACGCGGTCCACGCCGTTTTCGTCGAGCGCGCTCACGCCGAGGCGCAGCAGCGCGGCCACCCAGTCGAGCGTTTCCGCGAGGCCGGGCTTGCGGCGCAGCGCGATCTCGCGCACCGCATGCACGAATTCGACGATCTGGGCCGCGAGCGCCTCCGGCACCTCGGGCACCTGGGTCCGCACGATCATGAGTTCGCGCTGAAACGACGGGTAGTCGACGTACTGGTAGAGGCAGCGGCGGCGCAGCGCGTCGGAGATCTCGCGCGTGCCATTCGAGGTCAGGATCACATAAGGCCGCTCGGTCGCGCGGATCACGCCAAGCTCGGGAATCGAAAGCTGGAAATCCGACAGCAGCTCGAGCAGGTAGGCCTCGAACGCCTCGTCGGTACGGTCGATTTCGTCGATCAGCAGCACGGGCGCGGGCGTGGTCGTAATGGCTTCGAGCAGCGGGCGCTTGAGCAGATAGCGCTCGGAGAAGATGTCCTGCTCCTTGTCGCGCAGCGGCCGCGTGTCCTGCTCGAAGAGCTTGATCGCGAGCAGCTGGTGGACGTAGTTCCACTCGTAGAGCGCGGCGTGCGCGTCGAGCCCTTCGTAGCATTGCAGGCGGATCAGCGGCGCGTCGAGCAGTCGCGAGAGCGCCTTCGCGACCTCGGTCTTGCCTACGCCCGCCTCGCCTTCCAGCAGCAGCGGACGGCGCATTTCCATCGTGAGCAGCAGCGCAGCCGCGAAGCTGCGCTCCACGATGAACCGGTGGGCCGCCAGCTTCGCCTGCAGCGCGAGGACATCCGGCATGCGGTCGGTCGACGTCATGACGGCCCTCAGCGGCCTTGCGCCTTGTGCGTGAAGTGCCCGCGCAGCCAGTCGCGAATGATGGCCCAGACAAACGCAATGCCATTGAGCTCGGTGGCTTGCGCAGGTGCCCCAGCCGCACGGGAAACTGGCGGCGATCCCGGCTCGTCGGCCGCACTTCCGGCAGCGCCGGGCGCGGTTTGCGGCGGCGCCATGGCACTCAGACGCGCCGAGAAGTTCGCGACGAACTGCTTGAGCAGCTGCTCCGACACCGGCCCCATGAGCCGCCCACCCAGCGCGGCGGCCTTGCCGCTCATCGTCACCTCGCTCTTGCCGGCCAGCGTGCAGGTCTCGCCCGTGGGTTGCACGCTGGCCGTGAGGTCCATCGTCGCCGCCGAGCTACCGGTCGAATCGGTGCCTTTGCCGAGCAGATGCAGGCTGCGCGCCGCGGCGTCGAGCGCGAGCACCTCGATGTCGCCCTTGAACGCCATCGTCGCCGGCCCGAGCCGCACCGTGATGGTTCCTGTGTAGTGCGTATCGTCGACGCGCTCGGTGATCTTCGCGCCCGGCATGCAGCCGGCCACCGCCTCGATGTCCTGCATCAGCGCCCAGGCGCGCTCCGCGCTCGCGTCGAGCGGAAATGCCTTGTCGAGTACGACTTTCATTCCGGACTCCTCATTCGTTCGCGCTTCGGCTCAGACAGGCCGCGTCAAGCCAAGCTCGCGGCACTGCTGCCACACGCGATACGCGTTGTGCGGCATGTTCATGTGCGTGACGCCGAGATGCGCGAAGGCATCGACCACGGCCGACGTGAAACACGGAATCGAGCCCACGTGCGGCGATTCGGCCACGCCCTTGGCGCCGATCGGGTGATGCGGCGAAGGCGTCACCGTGAAGTCCGTTTCCCAATGCGGCGTTTCCACGGCTGTCGGCACGAAGTAGTCGAGCAGCGTCGCGCCGAGCAGATTGCCCGCTTCGTCATACGGCAGTTCCTGTCCGAGCGCGACGGCGAAGCCTTCGGTCAGGCCGCCATGAATCTGCCCCTCGATGATCATCGGGTTGATCCGCGTGCCGCAGTCGTCGAGCGCGTAAAAGCGGCGCACACGGATCTCGCCGGTATAGCGGTTGATGTCGAGCACACAGACGTAGGCGCCGAACGGGAACGTGAAGTTGGGCGGATCGTAATAGTCGACGGCCTCAAGGCCCATCTCCAGCCCTTCGGGAACATTGTGATAGGCGGCCCACGCCACCTCCTTCACGGTCTTGAACTGATCGGGCGAGCCCTTCAGCACGAAGCGATCCAGATCGAATTCGACGTCGTCCGGGCTCGCTTCAAGCAGATGAGCGGCGATCCGGCGCGCCTTCTCGCGAATCTTGCGCGAGGCGCGCGCCACAGCGGCGCCCGCAACGGGCGTCGAACGCGAGCCATAGGTGCCGAGGCCATATGGCGCCGTGGCGGTATCGCCCTCTTCCACCGTGATTTTCGAGGCCGGAATGCCGGCTTCCGATGCAATGATCTGCGCGTAGGTGGTCTGGTGCCCCTGGCCCTGCGTGATCGTGCCCATGCGTGCGATGGCCGAGCCGTCCGGATGCACGCGGATCTCGCATGAATCGAACATGCCCACGCCGAGGATGTCGCACATTTTCGACGGCCCGGCGCCGACGATCTCGGTGAAATTTACGACGCCGATGCCCATGAGCCACTCCGCATCGGGGTCGGCGCGGCGCTGCGCCTGCTCCTTGCGCAGCGCGTTGTAATCGACGGCGGCCAGCACCTTTTTCAGCGCCGTTTCGTAGTCGCCCGAATCGTATTCGAGGCCAAGCGGCGTCGTGTACGGGAACTGGTCGCGGCCGATGAAGTTGCGCAAGCGGATCTCCGCCTTGTCGATGCCGAGCTTCTGCGCGAGCACATCCACCATCCGCTCGATCAGGTAGACGGCCTCGGTCACGCGGAACGAGCAGCGGTAGGCGACGCCGCCCGGAAACTTGTTCGTGTACACGCCGTCGACGCTCACGAACGCATTGGGGATCGCATACGAGCCCGTGCACACATGGAACATGCCGGCAGGCCATTTGGTCGGATCGGCGCACGCGTCGAACGCGCCGTGGTCGGCCACCACATTCACGCGCAGCGCCTTGATGCGGCCGTCCTTGTCGGCGGCCAGCTCGCCCGTCATGTGATAGTCCCGTGCGAACGCGGTGCTGGAGAGGTTCTCGTTGCGCGACTCGATCCACTTGACCGGACGCCCGAGCACAATGGACGCCACGATCGACGTCACGTAGCCCGGATACACGCCGACCTTGTTGCCGAAGCCGCCGCCGATGTCGGGCGAAATGATGCGGATATTCGACTCCGGAATCGACGACAGCAGCCCGACCACGGTGCGCACGACGTGAGGCGCCTGCGACGTGATGTAGACCGTGAGATCGCCGCGCACCTTGTCGAACGACGCGACGCAGCCGCAGGTTTCGAGCGGACACGGATGCACGCGCGGATACACGATATCCTGCTTGACCGTGACTTCCGCGTTCTCGAACATGCGGTCCGTCTTGTCGCGGTCGCCCATCGTCCACGTGAAAATATGATTGGGATGCCTGCGGGCACCGTGCGCGCCGCTGTCCTTGTCGCGGATGTCCTCGCGAATCACGGGCGCGTCGGGTTCCAGCGCCTTCATCGGATCGACGAGCGCGGGCAGTTCCTCGTACTCGACTTCGACGAGCTCGGCCGCATCGGCGGCGACGTAGCGGTCGTCGGCCACCACGAAGGCGACTTCCTGGTTCTGGAAGCAGACTTTTTCGTCGGCGAGCACCGCCTGCACGTCGCCTGCGAGCGTCGGCATCCAGTGCAGTTTGAGGGGTTTGAGGTCATCCGCCGTGAGCACGGCGTGCACGCCGGGATGCGCGAGCGCGCGCGACTTGTCGATGCGCTTCACGCGCGCATGGGCGTAGGGACTGCGCACCATCACGCCGAACAGCATGCCCGGCATCTTGATGTCGTCCACGTAGCTGCCCTTGCCCTGGATGAAGCGCGGGTCCTCGCGGCGCTTGCGCGAGCAGCCCATGCCTTCGAGCGCGGCGAGACGTTCGAGATTGGCGTCGGGATTGTTCATGGCGTGTCTCCCGGCGCTCAGTGCGCGTGTGCCGCGCCCGCTTCGATGAGCGGATGCGAGGTTTCGACCGCTTCGCCGCGCAGCTTGCGCGCCGCGTATTGCACGGCCTTCACGATGTTCTGATAGCCCGTGCATCGGCACAGGTTCCCCGCCATCCAGTAGCGGATTTCCACTTCCGTGGGATCGGGATTCTCCTGGAGCAAGCGGTACGCACGCATCAGCATGCCCGGCGTGCAGAATCCGCATTGCAGCCCGTGCTCCTGCATGAAGCCCTCTTGCAGCGCATGCAGCGCGCCGCCTTCGGCGAGCCCTTCGACCGTGCGGACTTCAGCGCCTTGTGCCTGCACGGTGAGCAGCGTGCACGACTTCACGGACATGCCGTTGAAATCGACGGTGCAGGCGCCGCAATGCGACGTCTCGCAACCGATATGCGGTCCCGTGTGCTGGCACTTGTCGCGCAGCGTGTGAATCAGCAGTTCGCGCGGCTCGACGACGACATCGACCTCGCTGCCGTTGAGGCTGAACGACACCATGGTTTTGCTGGCCATTTCGCGTTCTCCGTGAGTCAGGGGCGTGCTGCGTTCGCGGCCCGTTCGTAGGCGGTCTGGAGCGCCCTGCGGGTCATCTCGCCCGTCATCGCGCGCTTGTAGTCGGCGTCGCCGCGCAGATCCTCCACCGGATTGCACGCCGCCATCGCGAGCCGCGCCGCTTCGTCGAGCGCGCGTGCGTCGAACGGCTTGCCGACGAGGGCCTGCTCGGCGTCCACCGCGCGAATCACCGTGTCGCCGACATTCGTCAGAGCAATGCGCGCGTGCTCGACGTTACCGCCGCCGAGGCGCAACGTGACGGCCGCCGCCGCGGTCGCGAAGTCGCCGGTCCTGCGCTTGAGCTTCGCGTAGCAATAGCCGGTGCCGGGCTGCGGCACGGGAATGCGGATGGCGGTCATGATCTCGCCGGGCTCGAGCAGCGTGGCATAGGTGCCGACGAAAAAATCGTCCGCGGGCACCACGCGCTCGCCCGCCGCGCCTTGCAACACGAACGACGCATCGAGCGCGATCATCAGCGCAGGATGGTCATTGCCGGGGTCGCCGTGCGAAAGATCGCCGCCCAGCGTGCCGCGATAGCGAACCTGCGGGTCGGCGATCTGCCGCGCGCCCTCGACGATGAGCGGACAGCGCGCTTGCAGCAGCGTGGACCAGATCAGCTCGTTCTCGGTCGTCATCGCGCCGATCCACAGCGTGCCGTTTTCCTCGCGGATGCCCTTGAGTTCGGCCAGCCTGCCGAGATCGATCAGATGATCGGGCTGCGCGAAGCGCAGTTTCATCATCGGCAGCAGGCTATGGCCGCCCGCGAGCAGCTTCGCCGTTTCGCCGTGTGTGCCGAGCAGCGCGAACGCCTCGGACAAGGTTTGTGGAGCGTGGTATTCGAATGGGCGGGGAATCACACTGATCACCTTGTTGTCATTGCGCTGAAGTTCAGGATTTCACAATGCAACGCAGCAATTCAACGGGTTTTCTCGAACGGCGGCGAGGTTGCGCCGGGTGCCGGAAAACTTGCGTGAAAAGGGGAAAGGACATAAAACGGAGGCAGCGTCCCGCCGCCGCAGACGCCGCGCACAACGCCGCCGCAGCATCGGGGAGAACCCTGGATGAAACCGTTCGAGCACGCCATGCCGACCACCGACGCGCGACGCGCCGAGACCTTTCAGCACCGCCTCGAGCAGTTCAATCCCGGCGTGGTGTGGCTCGACGCGCAGGGGCGCGTCAGCGCGTTCAACGACGTCGCGCTGCAGATTCTCGGACCGGCGGGCGAGCAGTCGCTGGGCGTGGCGCAGGACAAGCTGTTCGGCATCGACGTCGTGCAGTTGCACCCGGCAAAGAGCCGCGACAAGCTGCGCTTCCTGCTGCAGTCGCGCGACGTTGGCGGCTGCCCCGTGAAGTCGCCCCCGCCGGTCGCGATGATGATCAACATTCCCGACCGCATTCTCATGCTCAAGGTGTCCCGCATGTCGGACATGAACGGCGCCTGCGGCACTTGCATGATTTTTTACGACCTCACCGACCTCACGACGGAGCCGTCGGCTGAGCCCACGGCGGAGTCGCTCGCCGGCGCGCCCACGCCGCCGCGGCGGCTCTTCAAGATTCCGGTGTACCGCAAGAACCGCGTGATCCTGATCGACCTGAAGGACGTCGTGCGTTTTCAGGGCGACGGCCACTACACGACGATCGTCACGAAGGACGACCGCTACCTCTCCAACCTGTCGCTCGCGGACCTCGAGTTGCGGCTCGACAGCAATACGTTTCTGCGCGTGCATCGCAGCCACATCGTCAACCTGCCGTACGCGGTCGAACTCGTCAAAGCCGACGACAGCGTGAACCTCGTGATGGACGACGGCGAACGCAGCGTCGTGCCGGTGAGCCGCTCACGCGCCGTACAACTGAAAGAGTGGCTCGGCGTGGTCTGAAGGCTGGCGCCGATCGCTTTACTTCTGCCGGCCAGTCTCCTTCGTCCTAGAATTCCTGTCAGGGGGCGAGACAACATGAAGCGCGAAGTGGTCACCGGGCTGCTGTGCGGCGCACTACTCGCCGGCTGCGTAACGGCCGGCGTCGAGGTCAGGCCCGAACAGATGGCAAACTTCAGGCACGGCGTCACGACGCTGCAAGACGTGATCGTCGCGCTCGGGCCGGCGTCGGTCGAAACCGCGCTGGACGACGGCTCGACACTGCTCGTCTACACCTACGTGACGTCGCGTCCGCATCCGGAAAGCTATATCCCGTTCATCGGTTCGCTGGTCGCCGGTGCCGACACCCACTCGTCCGCGGCCGTGTTCCTGTTCGATTCGCACGGTCTCCTCAAGAGCGCGAACAGCACGGGCTCGAACGTCGGCACGGGCATGACCGGCGCTCATAGCGGGCAGCCCAGAGCGCCCGCGCCCGTCGCCGAGGCGCCCGACGTGGGCAAGAGCATCCCACCGCCCGCCGTTCAGACCGCCCAGCCGACGCCGGAAGAAGACGTCGCGCCCGCGTCGCAAATGCCCGGCGAACCTCTGGAAATCAACGTTCAGCCGGCTCCCGTCGAATAGCCGTCGTGCTTCGCGCGGGAACGCGTATCCGATCGTGCGAGTACGTGCGCTACAGCACACTTGGCAAGCCGCAGCGAGAATACGCCAGGACTCCAAAATTAGAAGCAGCGAACGCCGAAGCAGTCCCGCAGCGGAGCACGAAATGTCAAACTTGCCCTGGCTTTCGCAATATCCCGCTGGCGTGGCGGCGGACATCGACCTCGAAGACTACCCCTCGATGGCCGTTATGCTGGAACAGGCCGTCGCGCGCTTCGGCGACCGGATCGCCTTTCATCAGTTCGGCGTGAATCTCACCTATCGCGAGCTGAACGAGTACTCCGCGCGCCTCGCCGCCTATTTCCAGAAAGACCTTCAGCTGACACCCGGCGACCGCATCGCGCTGATGTTGCCAAACTCCCTGCAACAGCCCATCGCGATGTTCGCCGCACTCCGGGCCGGGCTCACCGTGGCCAACGTCAACCCGCTCTACACCTCGCCGGAACTGGCGAATCTGATCAAGGATTCCGGTGCGCGGGCGATCGTGGTCATGGAAGTTTCCGCGGCCACGCTCCAGCAGGCGCTCGCCCATGTCGCCATCGAGCACGTGATCGTCGCGCGCGTGGCGGAGATGCAGAGCTTCCCGAAATCCATCCTTGTCGACTACGTCGCTCGAAAGAAGAAAAAGCTCGTGCCGGACTGGACGATTGCCGGTGCGATCACCTTCAGGACCGCCATGACCACGCGCCCGGCCGCGGAGTTCACGAGACCTTCGTGGTGAAAAAGGAGGCGGGGCTGGCCGAGTCGGAAGGCATCGAATTTGCGCGCACGAGCCTCACCGCCTACAAGGTGCCCAAGCAAGTGGTCTTCGTGAACGATCTGCCGAAAACGCTGGTTGGAAAAGTGCTGCGGCGACAATTGCGAGACCGGCTGGTGAATCAAATCTGACGTTATCCGCCGTCGAAAAAAAATTCGAAACGCGACGTCGTTTTGCCATCCCGCGACAGCACATTCTGATGTCGCTTCCAGCGCGTCATCATGTCGGCTTCGTTCTAGGAACGACATTTCTGGTCGCGTTAACTGTGCAAATCATCACCGTGCGACTTCAGCGTAAAACCGCTCGCCTCTGATGGCTTTCGCCATTCAGGGTGATACGCACGCCTTATTCAACGCACAAGGGACGGCCAGAGAATGAAAGCGTATCAGCCCAAAGTGGACCCCAAGACGCTTCGCAAGGTGATCGTTGCCGCTGCGGTAGGCAATTTTGTCGAATGGTTCGATTTCGCCGTGTACGGATTTCTGGCAACACTGCTGACTCGCCAGTTCTTTCCGAATGGCGACCCGGCGATCGCGTTGATGAAGACTTTCGCGGTGTTCGCCGTCGCCTTTGCATTCAGGCCGCTCGGCGGCGTCTTCTTCGGCGTGGTGGGAGACCGGGTGGGCCGCAAGAAAACGCTCGCCCTGACCATCTTGATCATGGCAGGTGCCACAACGGTCATCGGCTTCCTGCCGACCTACGCATCGGTCGGCATGCTCGCCCCCTTGCTGCTCGCGATCGTCCGCTGCGTGCAAGGCTTTTCCGCCGGCGGAGAATACGCCGGCGCCTGCGCGTATCTGATGGAGCACGCGCCGAAGCACCAGCGCGCGCGATACGGAAGCTTTCTGCCGGTCTCCACGTTCCTGTCGTTCGCGAGCGCCGCCGTGGTGGCATCCGGACTGGACGCCATGCTGTCGCCAGAGGCGATGAGCAGTTGGGGCTGGAGAATCCCGTTCATCGCCGCGGCGCCTATTGGCCTGGTCGGTCTGTATCTGCGCACGCGCCTCGGCGAGACACCATCGTTTGCCGCAGTCGAACACGATCATGACCTGGCGCACGCCCCACTGCGCGAAACGCTCAAGACCCAGGCAAGCGCGATCGTGCGCCTGGGTGCCTTCGTGTCCGTGACTGCGCTCTCCTTCTATACCTTCACGACCTACTTCGCCACGTATCTACAGGTCGTCGGTCATCTGAGCCGGGCCAGCGCCTTATTGGTGACGGTCATCGCACTCGTATTCGCCGCGGCCATCTGCCCGCTCGCCGGCCTCTACTCGGACGCAGTCGGAAGACGAAAAACCGTCTTCACGGCATGCGCCATCCTGATCGCCGCGGTTTACCCTTCTTTCGCGCTGGGAGGATCAGGGGATTTTCGATCGGCGATCGCCGGTGCATGCTTGCTTGCGCTCGGCGCGGTCTTGTCGGGTGTGGTCACCGCGGCACTGCTGTCCGAAATCTTTCCGACCCGGACGCGCTATACGGCTTCAGCGATCACCTACAACCTCGCCTATACGATCTTCGGCGGCACGGCGCCGTTGGTCGCCACGTGGCTGATCGAGTCGACGGGCAACAACATCTCGCCCGCTTTCTACCTGATCGCCGTCTCGCTGCTGGCACTGGTTGGCGGGATGTCCTTGCCGGAAACGTCGCGGATATCGCTCGACGATCACCCGCATGAAGGTGTGACGGAGCGCGTTGCGGCAAGAGGTCTGCAAGACGCGCCGCACAATTCAGTCTGACACGAACCCCCGTCCACCGCTCAGTAGGCCGCGCGCAGGGCCTCGGTGGCCAAGGCGAGGCGCGACGCAATGACCTTCACCAGGAAGCGATGAAACTGCTGGGCGGCTGCGGGGTCGTCTTGCTCGAGCGCAACGAGCGCGGCCAGCGACAGCCTGCGCACCCGCGTCGGCGCCTCGGCGAACACGTCCGCGCTGCGCGGCTGCTGCGTGTATACGGCCATTTCCCCGATGACCGTGCCCGGCAGGCAAACGCGCACCCGCACCGACCGCCCGTTTCCGAGCGGCAGCGAAACGGCAACCCGCCCGCGCTCGATGAGGTACAGCGCGTCGCCCGGGTCCCCGCGATGAAACAGCGCCTGGCCCGCCTGCAGATCCTGCACTTCGAGCCGCGTGGAGAGCGTGTTCAGCGCGCTGGCCGTGAAATGCGGCGCGAGCAGCGCGTGCAGGTCGTCACCGGAATTCGGTGCGAGCGCGCTCGACGCGAGCACTTGGTCCTCCACCCACTCCAGGCCCGCATCGAGCGTGTCGAATTCGCGAATCCGCAGGTTGAGCGTGCCGGTTTTCGTCAGCAGATCGCGCGAACGCGGCGGCAGCGCGGTCAGGATCAGGTCCGCGTCCATCGCCGCGCAGAGCTGCCGCAGCTTGACGAAGCTGATCGATACCGACGCGTCGATGCCCTGGGTCGACGCGAAATCAAGTACGACGAATCGAACCCGCACCGGATCGCGCTCGGCGAGGCGCTCGCGTATGCGCTGGAGGATCGAATTGGCCGTGCCGAAAAAGAGAAACCCTTGCAGGCACATGCCGCACACCTGTGCGCCGAGCCCGCGCAACGCTTCGGTCTCCTCGATATTGCGCTCGACATTCGAAGTCCGGGTGCGAAGGTCGAACTCCATGCGTATGCAGCTCACGCGGCCGTAGAGCAGCGTGAACATCACGCACGCCGCAATCACGCCTGCGCCCACGCCGATGAGCACGCCCCAGGCGGCGATCGTGCCGAGAATGACGGGCACGAGCAGGTACTCGTACCAGGCGAGCTTCGCCCAGGCGCCGACAACCCACTGCATGATGAGGCGCAGCCCCATGAAAAGCTGGAGGCCGACGAGCACCGGCACGGGAAAGAGCGCGACGAAACCGGGCGACGCCGCCAGCACGACAAGGCACGCGAGCGAGGCGAACACGCCCGCCATCCGGCTCGTCGCGCCTACGCGCGCGTTGAGCATCGAGCGATTGAACGACTGATAGCCGACCATTCCGCCCAACAGCCCGCTCGCGAGATTGGCGAGACCCGCGGCCCGCATCTCACGATTGAGATCGACTTCCTCGCCCGTCGCCGCGCCGATTGCCGTCGAATTCATCAGGATCGTGACTGCCGAAACCGACGTGACCACGAGACTCTCCGGCAGGTGTGCGGCGATCGCCGTCCAGTCGATGCCACCCTGCCCGAGCTGCGCGCTCAAGTGCAACCCCGGTAGCCCGGTGAGCCGCAGCGCCGCGCGCGGCAGCAGCAGCCCCATGGCGCGCGCTTCGTCGATCGACAGGCCCGCGGCGCGCAGCAGAACGTAGAAAAGAACGATGCCGAAGACCAGCGTGAGCGGCAGCGCTGCAACATGCTTCCAGCTGCGCATCAGGATAGTGGCCAGCACGCCTACCACGAGCGCAGGCAGCCACGCGAGCCAGTGAAGATGCGTCAACACCGCGAGCGTGCGCCATTGCAGTGACTCGCCCGTCATGACGCGAAACGCGCCGGCGAGGAGCAGATAGCCCGTGCCGGCGAGGAAACCGCCGAGGACCGGGTAAGGCAGGAACTGCAGCGAGCGGCTGCGCTTCGAGGAACCGATCGCGTAGAGCACGATGCCGGTCACGATCGAACAAAGCGCGATGGCGATCAGCACGGTGAGCAGGAGCGTCTGCGGGGAACCGCCGTCCGCACGCACGCTGCTCGCGACGCCTGCCGCCACACCCGCGAGAAACGCCGCCGCATTGCTGTCCGGGCCGCCGATGTTCAGGCGCATCGAACTCGTCAAGGCAATCACGAGCGCCGTGACGATACAGCTGACGAGGGCCGTGGGCACGCCGAGCATGGCGTAACGGGCCAGATCGGCGCTGAAGATCATCGTGCCGAGGCTCATCGCGTAGCACAGCATGACGAGCGCCGACACTGCGCCGGCCGCCAGATCGCCGGGCAGCGCCGCGACGCGCGAGCGCGGCGGGACGTCGGCGACGGTAACGGTCTTGCCCGGCTTCACGTGAATTCCCGGTGGAATGCGCGAGGCGCGATGGGGAGCGATCCAGTATCCGTCCGCGCCGGAAAGCCTGTCAAACGCCGTACGCGGCCCGTGGCGCGCGCCTACACTGGATATTCACCGGCACGATCCCCGACGGGCTCGGGGCAGTTCGCATCAAGCAACCGGCAGGG
The DNA here is from genome assembly GCF_024206515.1 of Paraburkholderia sp. CNPSo 3281. Taxonomy (NCBI): domain Bacteria; kingdom Pseudomonadati; phylum Pseudomonadota; class Betaproteobacteria; order Burkholderiales; family Burkholderiaceae; genus Paraburkholderia; species Paraburkholderia sp. CNPSo 3281. The sequence continues at coordinate 117,047 of NZ_JAMBPS010000018.1, forward strand.
GATCCAGGCGGCGAACATGGATATTGAGCAATGGCTGCGCGCCCTGGGACTCGAGCAGTACGCGCACGCGTTCGCGGCAAACGATATCGATCTCTCGCTGCTCGCGCAGCTGACCGACGCGGATCTGCGGGAACTCGGCGTGCAGTCGCTCGGCCACCGCAAACGGATCCTCGCTGCCGCTGCGCCGAACCCGCCCGGCGCGGCTCTGCCCGTGGCGCAAGTGCCGAACGCACCCCACGCGCTGGAGATCCCCGCGGACGAACGCAGGCAGGTGACCGTCCTGTTTGCCGACCTCTGCGGCTTCACCGCGCTCTCGCGTACGCTCGATCCGGAGGAGGTGCGCGCGCTGATCGGACGCTTCACGGCGCTCGTCGACGGCATCGTGCTCGCCTGGGGCGGCACGACCGACAGGCATATCGGCGACGCGGTGATGGCGCTGTTCGGCGCGCCCCGCGCTCACGAGACAGACACGCTGCGCGCGGCGCGCGCGGCGCTCGACATCCACGAGGCGCTGACGCAACTGAGCGCGCAGGCGGCGCGCACGCTGCAGGCCCACATCGGCATCGCGAGCGGCGAGGTCGTCGCCGGCGCGCTCGGCTGCGTCGACGCGCGGGACTACACCGTGACCGGCAGTCCAGTGAACCTGGCCGCGCGGCTCCAGGTCGCCGCAGCGGCCGGCGAGACCTGGCTTGCCGATGACGTGGCGCGCACACTCGGCGACGCCGCCGTCTGCGACGCGCTCGGCGAACAGCGCTTCAAGGGCATCGACACGCCGGTGCGCGCGTGGCGGCTGCGCGCGATTTCGAGCGACCCGGCGGGCGAATCGGCGAAGACGGGTCAGAGCCTTTTCGTCGGACGAGAGGCCGAACTCGAGCAGTTTCACGGAATCGTCCGCGCGTGCATCGCGAGGCGGGCCGGCCACATCGTCCATGTGCGCGGCGAAGCGGGCATCGGCAAGACGCGTCTCGTCGACGAGATGCGCCGCTACGCGCAGACGCAGGGCTTCGAGATCCATCGGGGCCTCGTGCTCGATTTCGGCGTAGGCAAGGGGCAGGATCCCGTGCACACGATCGCCGGCAGCCTGCTCGGCCTGCCGGCCGGCGCATCGAGCGACGCGCGGCGCGCCGCCGCCGCGCGGCTCGCCGCCGAAGGCATCGTCAAAGCCGAACAGCTCGCGTTTCTCCACGACCTCATCGACCTGCCGCTCGCAGACGAATGGCGAACCGTCTACGACGCCATGGACCACGGCGCGCGCAAGCGTGGCAAGCAGGCGCTCGCCGCTAGACTGACCGGCGACGCCTGCAGGCGGGCCGCCACGCTGATCGTCGTCGAAGACCTGCATTGGGCCGAGCCCGAAGTGCTCGACTATCTCTCGGCCTTCGGCTCGGGCATCGCGAACGGCCCCGGCCTGCTCGTGACGACCTCGCGCGTGGAAGGCGATCCGATCGATGCGGCGTGGCGCGCGCGCTGCCGCGACACCCCGTTCGCGACGATCGACCTCGGGCCCTTGCGCCAGGACGAAGCGCTGAGCCTCGCAGGCAACTTCATCGACGCGACGCAGCGGGTCGCGCTCGCCTGCATCGAGCGCGCGGGCGGCAACCCGCTGTTCCTCGAGCAGCTCTTGCGCAACGCCGAGGAAGGCAGCGGCAACGCGGTGCCTGGCTCGATCCGCAGCCTCGTGCTCGCGCGGATGGACCGGCTCGCGCCGCGCGACCGCCTGGCCTTCCAGGCGGCTGCCGTGGTCGGACAGCGTTTTGGCATCGCGTTGTTGCGGCGGCTCATCGACGACCCCGGCTACGTCTGCGACGGCCTGCTCGCGAATGCGCTCGTGTTGCCGGAGGGCGAAGAGTTCCTGTTCGCCCATGCGCTGATCCAGGAGAGCGCCTATTCGACACTGCTGCGCGCGCGCCGGCGCGAGCTGCACCGCAGCGCGGCCGACTGGTTCGCGCACGGCGACCCCATGCTGCACGCCCAGCATCTCGACCGCGCCGAGGACGAACGCGCGCCGCAGGCCTACCTGGCCGCTGCGCTCGCGCAGCGCACGGCCCACCTGCTCGAGGCCGCGCTGCGACTCGCCGAGCGGGGCCTCGAGATCGCGCAGGCGGAAATGGACCGCCACACCCTGAGCTGTTGCAAGGGCGAGCTCCAGCGCGACCTTGGCGACATCGCGGGATCGATCGCGACCTGGCGCGCGGCGCTCGCGGCCGCCCCCGACGACGCCAGTCTGTGCCGCTGCCAGCTCGGGCTCGCGGAAGGCCTGCGGGTGAGCGAAGGACTCGACGAAGCGCTGGATCTGCTCGAGTCCGCGCAGCGGATCGCGGAACGCGACGACCGGGTGGCCGAGCTCGCGAGCCTTCACTATCTGCGCGGCAATATCTACTTTCCGCTCGGCAAGATCGATGCCTGCAGCACCGAGCACGAACGCGGGCTCGAGTACGCGCGGCGCCTCGGCCTGCCGGAGGCCGAGGCCCGGGCGCTCGGCGGCCTGGCCGATGCCGCCTACGCGCAAGGCCGGATGCGGACCGCGTTCCGCCATTTCAGCGATTGCGTGGCGTTGAGCCGCGAGCACGGGTGCGGCCGGATCGAAGTCGCCAATCTTTCGATGCAGGGCTTCAGCCGCATTTATCTGAACGAGCCGCGGCAGGCGCGCGAAGACGCCGTTGCCGCCGTGCGCGCCGCCGCGCTGATCGGGCAGCCGCGCGCGCAATTGCTGGGCGAGACGCTCGGCGTGTTCGCCTGCTACGAGCTAGGCGATATGCCGGCGACGCAGGTCCATCTGGAGCAGGAAAGGCGCGTGATCCTGCAATTGGGCGCGCGTCGGTTCGAAGCGCAGAACCTGGAAATGCAGGGGCGTGTCTGGCTCGCCGATGGACGCCGCGGCGAAGCCGTCAGGGCGCTGCGCGAGGCGCTTGCGATCTCGCGCGAGGTGGGCACGCAGTTCTCCGCGCCGAAGAATCTGAGCGCCCTCGCCTGCGCGGTCGACGAGCATGACGAGCGCACGCGCCTGCTGGCAGAAGGCGCGGACCTCCTGCGCCTCGGCGCGGTCGGACACAACCATCTCTGGTTCTACCGCGACGCGATCGAAGCGATGCTGGCGGCCCGCGATCCGGCCGGCGTGCTGCGCTATGCGAACGCACTGGATGACTACACGCAGCGCGAACCGTTGCCCTGGGCCGAGCTGTTCGCGGCGCGCGGACGCGCGCTCGCGCGCGTCCTCCAGGCCCCCGCGGACGAAGCCGCGCGAGGCGAGCTCGCGCGTGTGCGAACCGTGCTGCAGCAGGCAGGCTTCGAGCATTACCTGGCCGCGGTCGATGCAGCGCTTGCCGCTTGAGGCATACGTCCGGCCGAACAGGCTTCGCTCAAGCCGTTCCGTCCTTGTGCTGCTTGCGGAACGCAGCCTCGCCTGCGTCCGACACCTCGGCCCACTTCTTGTCGGGCGGCGCGTCTGCGGTGTAGCTGTCGTGCCAGTTCCACCACTTGTAGGTTGGGGTCTGGGGATAGCCCTCGGGCGAGTCCTCCCAGACCTCCTGGCGACCCAGCGGCGTCATGTCGAGGTAGTTCCAGGTGCCCCCCATTTGCTCATCGCCGCGATTGTTGATGAAGTAGGTGCGCAATACGCGCTCGCCGTCGCGGTAGAACACGTTCGTGCCGTGCCACTCGTCCACGCCGAAGTCGGCGTCGAAGCTGTCCGTGATGGTGAACCACGGTATTTCCCAGCCCATGCGTGCCTTCAGCCGCGCGATGTCGGCCTGAGGCGCACGCGAGACGAAGACGAGCGTGGTGTCGCGGGCGTTCAGATGGGCGACGTGGGCGACCTGGTCGGCCACCATGGAGCAGCCCCGGCAGGCATGGTCGGGCCAGCCGAACACGCCCGGTTCGAAGAATGCGCGGTAGACGATCAGCTGACGCCTGCCGTCGAACAGATCCAGCAGGCTGACTTTGCCCGCAGGCCCTTCGAATGCGTATGCCTTCTCCACCGCCATCCAGGGCATTCGGCGGCGCTCGGCGGCCAGGGCGTCTCGCGCCCGGGTCAGCGCCTTTTCTTTCACAAGCAACTGCTGACGCGCCTCTTCCCACGCCTGCGACGAGACGACCGGTGGAGTGAGCATGGCTGGCTGTCCGCCTTTCCTTCCGTTTTCGGCTGATGAACTCATGGCTTTTGCGACCTCCTGAATTGGGCAAATTCCTGCGGCGCGATGGCGTCCGCTACGCGTCGCTCGTTGGGTGACGTGAGTAGTTTGCTACCGGGAATCGGAGGTTGGGAGTAACAAGTGTGGCGGTATTTCGAGGGAGTGCTGAGTGGGGTCGTCGGGCTGGGCCCGGCACCAGCAAGGCGGTCAGCGCCTGCGCCTTGACCACACCATAACGGTCCGGCAATTCCGGCAAGCGTGATCCGCTTTGCCCTTCCCCGACATCGCGAGCATTGCCAGCATGAGCTGGCGCTTCAAGCCGGTCGTCTCTCTCCGAGGGCGTGCCACGACGGGGCGTGACCAATGCGCTGCAGAAAGACTTCGAGGTCTCGCCTCGACAACGCGATCGTCGCTGTGCTATCGAGAGGATGAAACAGAAAGACCCGTTCGTGCTCAAGGTCGTTGTCGATCACGAGGCGAACATGATGAGCGCCGTCATTGACCAGGGCCAGTGGGCTCAACGAGCCAGGCCTAACCCCAAGCAGATCAAAAAGACGATCGGCCGAAGCAAACGACAGCCGCTTGCTGTTCAGCGTCTTCGCAACTGCGGACAGATCCAGCGATTTATGTGCAGTCGTCACCACGAGGTATAAACCGCCCTGCTTGTCCTGCAGCAGAAGATTCTTGCAGCGTGCGCCGTCAAGCGACAGCTTGAGCGCCCCGGATTCCGCCATGTTGAGTACCTGCTCGTGGAACTCACATTCAAACGGCACGTCCTGCTGCTCCAGGAGTTCCAGCAATTCGTCCCTTTCCATCATTTCCCGTTCAATCCAGAGTGTTGCACATGCCGGCCGCCACCTTGCGCGGCCAGCCAGCAGCCGATCACCTCGGCTCAAATACCGGGTACGAGGCCGCATCGATCAGCGACAGGGTATCGTCGCGCGACAGCAGCCCGGATTCGTCGAGAATCTGCACCAGTGGCCGACCCTCCGCAACCGACTGTCGCGCCAGTTTGCTGACACGAGCATATCCAAGCTTTGGCACGAGCGCTGTGGCCACAGCCATCGAGTCCATCAGGTGTCGCTCATTGCATGCAACGTCGGCGGTGATGCCGGCGACACACTTCTGCGCAAACCGCTCGATGCCGTTGGTCAGCAGCATGATGCTGTCGAACACACGGGAGGCCACGACGGGCTCGAAGTGATTGATTTCCAGTTCGCCATACTGGACAGCCTGAGCCACCGCGACATCATTGCCGATAACCGCAAAACTCAACTGGATCATCGCCATCGGCAGCACAGGATTCACCTTGCCCGGCATGATCGACGAGCCGGCCTGCGCCTCCGGCAGGCGTAGCTCCCCAATTCCGCCTACAGGGCCGGAGGAGAGCACCGTCAGGTCCGATGCAATTTTCGCAATCGACGCCGCACAGGTGCGAAGCTCGCCCGAAACGCGCGAGAACACGTCCATATTCTGCATCGCGTCAAACGAGTTTGCCGGCGCGACGTAGCCAACGCCTACGATTTCCGAGAGGTGTTGATAGACCGCGGATCGATACCCAGCCGGCGCACCAAAGCCCGTACCGATCGCCGTACCACCCAGCGGCAGCGTACGCAGCTTGTCGCGAACCGCCATCAGTTCCTCCGCGAGACGTCGCGTAAGCGACGCATATCCGCCGAAAAGCTGACCGAGACGCATCGGCTGCGCATCCTGGAGACACGTACGGCCGAGATGAAGGACGTCGGCAAACTCGATCGTCTTGCGATCGAACTGCTCAGCCAGTTGCTCTACTTCCGCAATGAGCGGTCCGAGCATCGCGTACGTCGCAATCTTCAGCGCGGCTGGATACACGTCGTTCGTGGACTGCGAGCGGTTGACATGGTCGTTCGGATGGATCACGTCGTACGAGCCTGGCTCGTGACCCAAAAGCTGTTGCGCCCGATTGGCGATCACTTCGTTGAAGTTCATGTTCGTCGACGTGCCACCCGAGCCCTCGAGCAAATCGACGATCAGTGAGTCACGAAACTTGCCTTCGATGATTTCCTGGCACGCACGGCTGATTGCATCGCCTTGTTCCGGCGTGATGACATCGGTGTCCCGATTCGCGAGCGCGGCCGCCCATTTGCACTGCGCGAAAGCCACCGCAAACGCCGGATAGTGGGCAATGCTGAGAGGAGAAACCGTCAGATTGTCGACGCCCCTCACCGAGTTGACGCCATACAACTTCTCGACCGGAATATCGACTGCACCAACGTAGTCGCGCTCGATACGCGTTTCAGCTTTGGCTTGACTGTTCATTTGAGTTCCTGTTTCCAACATCAATCAGTTGTTCAATTTCCTGACCGAGAGCTTTTTTCACTCGCGGGAGAAACGATGTTTCGATCACTTCGGATGCCGTATCGCATGCATCTTCGAAAAAGGCGCTGTATTCGTCGCGCCTCGCCACCAGATACAGCGACCGTTCGAGGCCCAGCCTGTCGACGACGTGGCGCGTCACCCCGTCCGCGTAGGCTGCACCCTGTAGCAGACACATCGGCGAGGTCACGGCCCAGCCGATGCCCTCGGCCACCATCGAAGTCAGCGCGTCAGCGTTGTCGAGCTCCAGCCGGGTCGGTGTGCGCACCTCAATTCGACGCAGATAGCGCTCGATCTGCATGCCGACCTGTGACTTCCGGTTAAAGCGCACGATGGGCAATGCGTCGGCCAGGGCCCGGATGTCCTCCACGCTTCGGACCGACTTGCGGAAATCCCGGGGCGTGATGACAAGGTACTTCTCGGACAGGAGCCGGAACCGCACTACGTCATTGGCGTCGATCAGCGCGTCGCTCGTGACGATGAGGTCCAGGTCGCGCCGCAGCAGCGCCTCGCCTTGCTGCGGGCTCAATCCCGTACGGATAGACAGTTGCGATACCTTCTCCAGCAGCCGCTTCGTAAAAGCTGAGCCACAGGTGGCCGCGAACGAGTCAACAAATCCGATGCGAAGATCAGGCTTGATTCCCCGCCCCGCTTCGACGACCTGCGCCTTCAGATTGGCGATCTCCTCGCTGAGTACCGCTCCGCGGTTCCTCAATGCGATGCCGTATGGCGTCAACGCGAGGGGACGGGTCGTGCGATTGACCAGCACGACCCCCAGTTCGTCTTCCAGCTGGCGGACGATCTGCGAGACACCCGATTGGGAGATGCCCATGCGCGCGGCCGCCCCGGACATGCTGCCTTCCTCCGCCACGGCGACGAAGACCTGCACCGCATACATATCAATTGGCTTGTTGAGCGACACGATGGGCTCTCCCATAGTTACGGCCAGCAGACATTGCCATGAGTGCGCCAACGTGGGAGCGCCGGACGCCAGGGTTTCAGTGGCGATGTCCCACTGTGTGCAGGCTCACGTTCTGGGCACCGTCCACCGCGGGCTCGTTGCCGCCCTGGCCAGAACCCATATCCGAAAGACTTTCCTTGCCCGTTTCCGGTGCGAACAAATGACAGAACACGCCACCGAACACCAATACGGCCACGCACACACCGAGCGCCGCGTGAATGCCAACCTGTTGCACGGCCACGGGCAGGAGAAACGTACTGATCGCGGAACCGAACCGGCTGGAGGCAACGGCCAGCCCGACGCCTGACGCGCGCAGGTGGGTCGGAAAAAGCTCGGGCGGATAGACGAATTCGAGGTTCGCCGCCGCCGAGAGAATGCAGGCGAAAATGCCGAACGCGAGTATCGTGCCGAGCGGCCCGAATCCGGCGTAAGCGAGCACCGCCAGTCCGATCGCTGCGAGATAGAAGCTGCCAATGAGAAACGCGCGGCGCGAGAGCCTGTCTACGATGAGCAGTCCAAAGATTGCTCCGGCGAACAGCAGTACGTTATAGACAAGTCCACCGACAAAGCCGTCCTTGACCTGCAAGGCTTGCAGTACCTTCGGAGAGAAGGTTCCGAGCGCAAAGTATGGAATGACCTGGCACGTATAGAACACGCAGCCGACCAGCGTGTTTCTTCTCCAGCGGGCCGAGAACAGTTCTGACCAGGCACCACGACGTCGCTGGGGCGCGGCTGCCGGTGCAGGCAGGATGGTTTCCGGACCGAACTTTGCGCGGATGATTGCCAGTGCCTCGTCCTTCCGGCCGCGTTTCATCAGCCACATGGGCGACTCGGGTACGCCGAGACGGAACGGCAGGATCAGCAGTGCCGGCAGTCCACTGGCGGCCAGCATGATCCGCCATGCGTCGGGGCCGATATCGCGAAGGGCAAACCCGGCCAGGTACGCGCAGACGTAACCCGCCGCCCAGGCTGCCGCGAGCACACTCAGGAGGCGGCCACGATAGCGGCGTGGTGAGAACTCCGTGACGAGCGATTTGCTCACGACATAGTCGGCGCCGAGAATCAGACCAAGCAGCACGCGCAACACCAGCAACTGGGTCGGCGAAGTCACAAAAAATTGCGCTGCGGAAATCACCGCGAAGAGCAGCATGTCGAAGGCGAAAATGGTGCGCCGGCCGTATCTGTCCGCCACGGGACCGGCAAACATGCTGCCAAAGAACAGGCCGGCAAGGGACGCCGCACCGAGTGCTCCCATCCAGAGCGCGTTCAGGTGAAGAGCCCCTGCAGCCATGCTCACCGCGATGCCGATGATGCCCAGCACGAAACCGTCGCTGAACTGTCCGCCTGTACCGCTGAACGCCACGCGCAAGTGGAAACCGCGCAGCGGAACGTCCTCCATCAATATCTGCTTGCTCACTTTCGTCTCCTGGACTCTGGTTATCAGCGAGGCGCCTGCCTGCGCCTTCTGAAACCAGTGTAGGGAGTTGGATTCAAGAAAACAGCATGTCCGGTGTCAGTATCAATAATTCTAATACTATGTCACGCGGAGGTTGAAATAGATCGCCTCAACGTACGCCAACCGGTTGAGGCTCGGACAGGGGGCCGGCTCCGGGGTCTCCTGGAACGGCACGCGGCGCGGCGGTGCTTTGGCAGCACCGTCGCGCCTGAACGAATCATCTTCACCGTCCCTCAGCCGGCGAAAGCGATTCAAAATTCGTGAAGCATTGCCTGGATGCTCGACGGCTCTTTGGTCGCCGTGAGCGCGAGCATCAGGAGAATGCGGGCCTTTTGGGGGTTCAGATCGTCACCGAGAAGACCCACATAGGCCGGATCTTCCGGTATGAATCCGCCCCCTGTCCGGGAAGAGCGGACCACAATCACCCCTTGGGCGATCGCCTTCCTGATTGACGGAAGAGTGAGAAGCGATTCGCTGCCTGCTCCAACGCCTGCGACGACAATGCCCTTTGCTCCGTGAGCGACTGCGGCGTCGTACATGTAGCCGCCGTCATTCTGATAGCCGTAGACAATATCGACTTCCGGCAGAGAATCGAGCTTCGACACGTCAAACGGCGTTGCAGTGGTATTGCGTTTCAACACGGACGTCTCGAAGTGAGGAACCTCGTCCACCAGCGTGCCCAGGTAGCCGGCGTCGTTTCCCTTGAACGTATCCAGCGTCGTGCCATTGGTCTTCGTGGTGTAGCGAGCCGAGCCGATCCGGTCGTTCAGCACGATCATGACGCCGTGACCGCGGGCCTCCGGCGACGCGGCAACCGTGACTGCCTGCAGGAGGTTGCTCGGACCATCGGCACTGATGGCCGTCGACGGCCGCATCGATCCCGTGACCACCACAGGCTTGTCGCTCTTGACGACAAGATCAAGAAAATAGGCCGTTTCCTCGAGGGTATCGGTGCCGTGGGTCACCACGACACCCGCGATGTCCGGTTGAGCAAGAAGCTGATTCACGCGCTTCGCCAGTTTCAGGAGGATATCGTTGGTGATGTTCTCGCTTCCGACATTCGAAATCTGTTCACCGGACACCTGTGCAATCTTGCCCAGTGACGGGACCGATTTGAGAAGCGCGTCAGCCGTCAGTACGCCTGGCTTGTAGCCCGTTGTCTGCGTCTCACTCCCCGCAGTACCCGCGATCGTGCCGCCGGTTGCCAGCACCGCTACGTGGGGCAGTTTTTCGGGGGATGTGGATTGCGCCATGGCCGGCGCCACTGAAAACAGACAGAGCGCAAGACCGGCGCAGAGCCGGCCTAAGTAGTCGCTCATATGAGCATGGTTGTCTCTCACGGGATGTCTCCAGATTGGAAGAGTGAAACCCTGGATAGCCATCAAAATCGGCGTATCGCTGAAGACGAGTGTAGTGACACATTCAGGAAATCAAATCAGGCGCGGGGCACCATTAAAGAAACTGATAGTGCGGTGTACGGAAGATGAAGATGTGCGCATTCCTGGCGCTTCATTCGATCCCGAAATTTATATGAATTCCATATCACGAATCCGAACATGAACTTCTCAATCGATCATCCCAGCACGAAAAGCCCCGCATAGCGGGGCTCTCCTGTTCGATTGCGGAACACTGGTACGGTTACGCGGCCGCCTCCAACGCTGCCAGACCGAAGAACTTCTGGGCATTCTCGCCACTCAGCAGCGCCTTGGCACGCGCACTGAAGCCCGGGTGAGCTTCAATCAAGTGGCCGATCCGCTGCTCGCCGAGCGGATAGGGATAGTCGGAGCCGAGCAGCACGCGCTCCTCGCCCATGACGCTCACGAGCAGTTGCAATGCGCCCGGATCGAACACCGCGCTGTCGACCGAGAAGCGGTCCACATACGACGAGGGCAACTGCGGGCAGTTCTCTCGCACGATGTCGCGCTCGCGCCATGCGTTGTCCACGCGGCCAAGCAAGAAGGCGAAGCTGCCGCCACCGTGCGCGAAGCACAGCTTCAGCGAGCGCGGAATGCGTTCGAAGGCGCCCGAGAGAATTAGCGAGAGAATGCTGAGTTGCGTCTCCGCCGGCATCGCGACAAGCCAGGGGAGCATCCACTTCTTCATGCGGCCGTCGGTCATCATGTCCCACGGATGCACGAGCACGGGAATGCCTTCGTTCGCACAGTGCGTGAGAAACTGTATCAGGCTCTCGTCGTCGAGATCCTTTGGGCCGACGTGATTGCCGATCTGTACGCCGCGATGGCCGGCCGCAAACGCGCGCGTCGCCTCGGCGCAGGCCAGGTCGACGTCCTGCAGCGGCACTTGCGCGAGCGTGACGAGCCTGGTCGGCGCCGTCACGCACAGTTCGAGCGCCCGGTCGTTCATGCGCTGCGCCCATTCCAGCGCCGTCTGCGCCGGATAGCGATAGCCGAACAGGATGGGCGTCGCGCACATCACCTGCACGTCCACGCCAAGTGCGTCCATCTCTTCAATGCGCCTTACGGGATCCCACAGCGGGCGCGTCACGGGACGGAACGGCCGGTCGCCGCTCATGATCATGCCTGTCTCACCGCTCGCATCGAGCGCGAGCCACGGTGCGTCTCGCGCGTCGAAGCGCGCGGCTTCCTCCTGCGTGATCGGCGGAAAGAAGTGGGAATGGATGTCGATTCGCAATGTCATTGCCTGAAACTCCGGCTTTTGCCGCTTCGTATGTTGAGGTCTATCCGGCGCTGCTCAACCGTGGCGGCGCGTCGTGAATTCCACCCGGCCGAGACCGCCGATCACGCACTGCACGTGCAGCCCGGGCGTCAGGGCCTGGGCGGCCGTTGCAGCGCCCGCCATGATCAGCGAGCCAGCCGGCAGCACAACTTCAGCGTTGGCAACGAGACGGGAAGCCTGCACGATCGAGCGCAACGGGTCACCGAGAATCGCGCCCGTCGAGCCGATCTGCACGTCCCGGCCGTCAAAGCGCATCAGCACCCCCGCATTGCGCAGCCCGTCGAAGCGCCGAGACCACGGTCCGATGACGAGGCCGGCGCTCGAACAGTTGTCTGCGATCACGTCTTCGAGCGTGAAGCGGAACGCCTCGTAGCGCGAGTCGATGATCTCCATCGCGGGCGCAGCGGCTTCGAGGTATGCATACGCTTCGAGCGCCGTGAGCGGGCGGTCAATATCGCGCTTCGTCACGAAGCACACCTCGGGCTCCACACGCGGGTGAATGAAGCGGTCGAGATCGACGGGTGCGCCGTCCTCCTCGAGCATCGTGTCGGTCAGCCAGCCCCAGATCAGGCTGTCCACGCCCATCTGGATCATCTTCGCGCGGCTTGTGAAGCCGAGCTTGACGCCGATGGTGCGCTCGCCTCGCGCCTCACGGCGCGCGATCGAGGCTCGCTGGATTCGATAGGCGTCTTCGATCGGGAATGGCGTGCTGGTGCTCAGTTGCTCGACGGCTCGCGCCTCGCGGGCCGCATCGTCGAGATAACGTGCTGCGTGTTCGATATTCATTGGGCCACCACCCTCGCCGGCTGCCGTTGCTTCGCTTCCAGCAGATCGAGCGCCACGTCGACGATCATGTCTTCCTGGCCGCCCACCATCCGGCGCTTGCCCAGTTCGACGAGAATGTCCACCGTCTTCAGGTCGTACTTCTTCGCGGCCACTTCCGAGTGGCGCAGGAAGCTCGAATACACGCCCGCATAGCCGAGCGCGAGCGTTTCGCGGTCCACGCGAACCGGGCGGTCCTGCAGCGGGCGCACGATGTCGTCGGCGGCGTCCATCAGCGCGTAGAGGTCGGTGCCATGATTCCAGCCCATGCGTTCCGCCGCGCCGATGAACACTTCGAGCGGTGCGTTGCCCGCACCCGCGCCCATGCCCGCGAGCGACGCATCGATGCGGTCGCAACCTTCTTCCACCGCCACGATCGAGTTCGCCACGCCCAGCGAGAGGTTGTGGTGCGCGTGCATGCCCGTTTGCGTTTCGGGCTTGAGCACGGCTTTCACCGCGCGGAAGCGGTCGCGCACGTCGTTCATCGTCAGTGCGCCGCCCGAGTCCACCACGTAAATGCAGGTCGCGCCGTAGCTTTCCATCTTCTTCGCTTCGACGGCGAGATTTTCCGGCGTGGTCATGTGGCTCATCATCAGGAAGCCCACCGTGTCCATGCCCAGTTCGCGGGCGTACTCGATGTGCTGCCTCGAAATGTCGGCTTCCGTGCAATGCGTGGCCACGCGCACGATGCGAGCGCCCGCGTTGTAGGCCGCCTTCAGGTCGTGAATCGTGCCGATGCCGGGCAACAGCAGCGTGGCGATCTGCGCGTGCTTTACCACGTCGGCCACGGCTTCGATCCATTCGAGGTCGCTGTGCGCGCCAAAGCCGTAGTTGAAGCTCGAGCCCTGCAGGCCGTCGCCGTGAGCGACTTCGATGCTGTCCACCTTCGCACGGTCCAGCGCGCGGGCGATGTCCTGCACGTTCTGGATCGAGTACTGGTGGCGGATGGCGTGGCTGCCGTCGCGCAGCGTCACGTCGGAGATGTAGAGTTTCTTGCTCATGGTCTTATTCCTCCACGCTCAGAAGCGTCTGCGCCATGCGTTCGGCGGTGGCGAGCGCGGCGGAAGTCATGATGTCGAGATTGCCTGCGTAAGCGGGCAGATAGTGCGCGGCGCCCTCCACTTCGAGGAACACCGAGGTCTTCAGGCCGCTGAACTTGCCGAGGCCCGGAATATTCAAGGGCGCGTTCGCGGGAATCTCGTCGAACTGCACCTTCTGCTTCAGGCGATAGCCCGGCACGTAGGCGTGCACCTTCGCGACCATCGCTTCGATGGACTGCTCGACCTTCTCGCGGTCAGCCATCTCGGAGAGCGTATAAACCGTGTCGCGCATCATGACCGGCGGCTCGGCCGGATTCAGCACGATGATCGCTTTGCCCTTGGCGGCACCGCCCACCACTTCGATCGCCTTCGAAGTCGTTTCGGTGAACTCGTCGATGTTGGCGCGCGTGCCGGGGCCCGCCGACTTGCTGCTGATCGACGCGACGATTTCGGCGTAGTGAACCTTCGCGACGCGCGACACCGCCGCGACCATCGGAATCGTGGCCTGACCG
>NZ_JAMBPS010000171.1:0-826 GCF_024206515.1 Paraburkholderia sp. CNPSo 3281
CGTAAGCGGCAGTTTCTCCTCACATAGATCCTGATCTGAAAACAGCGCAGGATGTGTCCACGGTTTTTTAATGGACACACCCTTCATGGACGAGAACTGCGCAGATTTTTTGCCCTTGCGTGCGACCAACGTTGGTGTCGAAGGCAAGCGGACTTTCGACAAGCGTGACAAACAGAGGCTGATTGAAGCCTGCCTGAAGCCGGGCGTGTCGATCGCGGGTATGGCGCTGAAGGCGGGCGTGAACGCCAACCAGTTGCGCCGCTGGATCAAGAATTACGAGGCGCTCCTGAAGGGCGCCGCCGCCCCATGTGACTCGAAGGCTCTGCCCACGGCATTCGTACCGGTGGTGGCGATCAGCGATAACAGCTGGGCGGCTTCGCAGATGCCGCCGCAGCCAGAACCTGATGCACCGGCGGCGCCGATGCGGAGCCACGCGCCACAGCGATCACCGCTGCCCTCGCGCCTGGTGGCGCAGCTGCCCAACGGGGTGAGCCTTGAACTCGAGTGCACCGGGCAGGATTGCGCGCTGCTCAAGACGATGATTGACGCGTTGAGGGGGAGCTGATGTTCCGCTTCGACGACGACCTGAAAGTCTACCTGTACCGCGAGCCGATTGACTTCCGCGCCGGCATCAATACCCTTGCTGCCCTGGTCGCGGAGTCAATGCAGCTGGACCCGCTCGCCCGTGCCGTGTATGCGTTCCACAACCGCAAACGCGATCGCGTCAAGCTCCTGCTGTACGAGCGCACCGGTTTCTGGCTGATGTTGCGCCGGCTTGAAGAAGACCATTTCGTGTGGCCCAGGCGGCATCAGGAGGTGATCGAGC
>NZ_JAMBPS010000172.1:0-823 GCF_024206515.1 Paraburkholderia sp. CNPSo 3281
TGGTCAATTCGAGTGGTCTGGTGCGCTTGCGGGGGCAGAAACTGAAGCTCTCGATTGCGCTCAAGGGGCTGCGCGTGGCGGCCCGTCCAAAGGACGACGAAGACGGTGTATTCGAGCTCTGGTTTGCCCATCACCGTGTCGCGACACTTGACCTGAAAGCAGCATTGCCGTGAGTATCAGGTGTCAACGATGTCCTCATACATGTGTCAATCATGTCTCCAGTCTGTACACCGCGGCAAAGAAAGGAGGCAAAGAAAGCCGCTCACACCGCCAATGCCTGTCCCCTTGCACCACTCGCCGTCATGGGTAGTGGCTCCGGAGCGTCTGTCACCTCGCACCTTCGAAGTTGGTGACAAGGCGCTCATTCATCCCGCTGCTCGCTACGCGCGCTGCGGTTGGGTCTGCAAGGGAAACCGGGCGGCACGCGTGAGTATTCGCGCGAACTCATGTGCCCCACTGGTGTTTGGTTATGCCCATCGGCGCGCGGAGCGCCGCCGGAAGGATGAGCGCCTTGTCACTCCGGTTGTGGGCGAGTGGTGGCAGACGCTCCGGAGCCACTGGCATAGACGGCCCGGAACCTGTCCGCGTTTTTGTGGGCGAGGCGGTTTAAAAGAACGTTACCCTCGCGCCGTCGTGAATCGGTCGCCAAACAGGATGGCAAACTGGTTCATCGCGGATTTCCAGTCAAAGGTGGCCCGTACCGACTTGGCCAGCACGTTGCGTAGCGCTAGCCAGAGTAGTTTGATTGCAGCCTCGTCATTGGGGAAGTGGCCCCGCGTCTTGATGATCTTGCGAAGCTGCATGTTCAGACTTTCGATGGCGT
>NZ_JAMBPS010000173.1:0-1218 GCF_024206515.1 Paraburkholderia sp. CNPSo 3281
ACGCCATCGAAAGTCTGAACATGCAGCTTCGCAAGATCATCAAGACGCGGGGCCACTTCCCCAATGACGAGGCTGCAATCAAACTACTCTGGCTAGCGCTACGCAACGTGCTGGCCAAGTCGGTACGGGCCACCTTTGACTGGAAATCCGCGATGAACCAGTTTGCCATCCTGTTTGGCGACCGATTCACGACGGCGCGAGGGTAACGTTCTTTTAAACCGCCTCGCCCACAAAAACGCGGACAGGTTCGCTTGCAGAAAAGGGCCATCCGCCGCGGGCTTTTGCGTTTGTCAGAAGAGAGTTGCCCGACGCGGTCGATCGGCTTGCCCAACTCGTGCGATCCATCACAAACAACGATCACCCGAAACTCTCAGTAATCACAGATGGCGCCAATGGACTGCAGACTATCGCAAGCCAATTGCCGTTCACGCCCAAGTCTGTACTCGACTGGTTCCATATCTCGATGCGCGTGCGGTATCTTGAACAGATTGCCAAAGGCCTGCGCGTGACTTCCGAACCCGAGAACGCAGCAAAGCACAAGTTGACGGCTCGCATCGGAAAGCTTCGTTGGTGCTTCTGGCACGGCAATGCGGCAAAGGCGGCGAGCCGAATGCGGGAAATCTCGACCATCTGCCGTTCCGTAGCCCCTCAGACACCACAGGCTGCTGATAGTCTTGCACAGCTGGGATACAGGGTGCGCGAGCTTGTTGCGTACGTTAAAGCCAACGGTGGATCGACGATTAATTACGGGAAACTGTATCGAGAAGGCGAACCGATCTCGACTGCGATGGCCGAGTAAACGGCGACCTGGACGAGAGACTTGAGATGATCAGGCAGCGTCCAAAACCGCTATCTCTCGAGGTCGCCGTCTTCCTCGACGAATTCCGACGCGCGTCTGAGTCGCTACCCCGAGGTTTTTAACGCTCCCGTTACTGGGAGCAGGTAGTGACAAATTTATTTCGTCCTACGAGAAGGTAAGCTCAACCGCCTTCACCACGCACCTGCCAGATTTACCACCCCAGCCCTTGATGGTTATGGACTTCGCAATCATTTGCTCGCTCGTCCGACTGGGTAGGCCTCGTATCTGGTTTCTGTTCGTCAGGTCGTGGCTTTGCTACACGCTTCCTTCAGACCCCGCCTCACGACGACGCCCTTGCGTTTCACTAGCCCTTCACCACCATCAGGTTGGGCAGGGGACTTTCACCCCCAAGCTGTTGC
>NZ_JAMBPS010000174.1:0-738 GCF_024206515.1 Paraburkholderia sp. CNPSo 3281
TCGGTATTCCTCCACATCTCTACGCATTTCACTGCTACACGTGGAATTCTACCCCCCTCTGCCATACTCCAGCGATGCAGTCACCAATGCAGTTCCCAGGTTAAGCCCGGGGATTTCACATCGGTCTTACATCACCGCCTGCGCACGCTTTACGCCCAGTAATTCCGATTAACGCTCGCACCCTACGTATTACCGCGGCTGCTGGCACGTAGTTAGCCGGTGCTTATTCTTCCGGTACCGTCATCCCCGGCGGATATTAGCCACCAGGATTTCTTTCCGGACAAAAGTGCTTTACAACCCGAAGGCCTTCTTCACACACGCGGCATTGCTGGATCAGGCTTTCGCCCATTGTCCAAAATTCCCCACTGCTGCCTCCCGTAGGAGTCTGGGCCGTGTCTCAGTCCCAGTGTGGCTGGTCGTCCTCTCAGACCAGCTACGGATCGTCGCCTTGGTGGGCCTTTACCCCACCAACTAGCTAATCCGCCATCGGCCACCCCAATAGCGCGAGGTCTTGCGATCCCCCGCTTTCATCCAAAGATCGTATGCGGTATTAATCCGGCTTTCGCCGGGCTATCCCCCACTACTGGACATGTTCCGATGTATTACTCACCCGTTCGCCACTCGCCGCCAGGATTGCTCCCGCGCTGCCGTTCGACTTGCATGTGTAAGGCATGCCGCCAGCGTTCAATCTGAGCCAGGATCAAACTCTTCAGTTCAATACCTGTTACTGTTTTCGGT
>NZ_JAMBPS010000175.1:0-724 GCF_024206515.1 Paraburkholderia sp. CNPSo 3281
ATCTCGGTTGATTTCTTTTCCTGCGGCTACTTAGATGTTTCAGTTCGCCGCGTTCGCCTCACATGACCTATGTATTCAGTCATGGATACTCCATTCGGAGTGGGTTTCCCCATTCGGATATCGGTGGATCAAAGCTCGTTTGCCAGCTCCCCACCGCTTTTCGCAGGCTACCGCGTCCTTCATCGCCTGTGATCGCCAAGGCATCCACCACATGCACTTGTTCGCTTGACCCTATAACGGGTGTGTCTCGCGGCGATTGCTCGCTTCGGATCCACTCGCTACAGGTTGAGTATTCGTGTTGCGCCGTATTTCAAGGCAATCTTTCGATCACTTAAAAATACATTGATACAATCACAACCCTGATTCACCTACTTGACGGCCATCTCTGTCCGCGTTCGGATGAATCTCTTTACTACTTCTTCCTGATTGTTAAAGAACGACAGCCGATACTTTCGCAGTGATGCGTCGTACCGCTCTGACTGGCTCAATCGCCAATGCAAAAGGTTCTGCTTCGTGCAGAACGCTGTGCATTGAGGATTGGTGGAGGATGACGGGATCGAACCGACGACCCCCTGCTTGCAAAGCAGGTGCTCTCCCAGCTGAGCTAATCCCCCGCTCGTAACCACTCAAACTCAGGTCATCTGCCCAACTCCCTTCGGGAGTGAGATGCTCGTAAGTGCTAAAGCACCAACGATCATCGCAAAATTGGTGGGTCTGGATGGAT
>NZ_JAMBPS010000176.1:0-719 GCF_024206515.1 Paraburkholderia sp. CNPSo 3281
ATGACCGAGCCCGAACTCCTGCTTCAGGTCCTGATAGTCGCGCTCGATGCGCCAGCGCATTTTGGTCACGAACACGAGCTGCTCGAGGGTCGCCTCTTCGGGGGCCGTAGTGAGAAAGTATTTGAGCGGCTCCGTATCGCCAGCAGGCCATTCAATGAGCAGCCATTCTTCGTCGCGAACGGTACTTCGCCAATTGTCGCGATGTGCGGGACGGACCCGCACGGCGGCAAAGCGTGAGGAAAGTGCTGCGTTGCTACCTTCCCGCCAGGTTACGGTCTGCAGGCGTTTTCGGGCAGTTGCATAGCCAGTTCCTTCACTGCGAGCGGTTCATGGCCGGGCGCGCGGCGTAACAATGTCGGGGGTTTGTAGCGCCGCTCCAGGGCTTGGGCGGAAGCGGCGCCGTACCGTGTGCCCATACAGAGGTGCCCGGCCGGATCCCTACCGCATACAACAAACCCAGTTCAGTTACGCCTTCCCGAAAAGCGGTTTCGTCGCCGTACCCGGCATCGGCGAGCACAATGCCCGGTCCAATACCGGATGCGACAGCCTCGCGGAGTTGGGCCAGCGCAATCTGTGGCTTGGTTTCGAAGGCGAGATCGTCGGGGATGCCCGCACGACGCGCTCGCTCCCGGTCTTCAATCCATTCCTTGGGGACATACAGCTGCCAGGCAATTGGCAGGCTGCCGCGTTGCGTCGCGATCGACAGGCTCACGGCGATC
>NZ_JAMBPS010000177.1:0-715 GCF_024206515.1 Paraburkholderia sp. CNPSo 3281
AACTGAAGAGTTTGATCCTGGCTCAGATTGAACGCTGGCGGCATGCCTTACACATGCAAGTCGAACGGCAGCGCGGGAGCAATCCTGGCGGCGAGTGGCGAACGGGTGAGTAATACATCGGAACATGTCCAGTAGTGGGGGATAGCCCGGCGAAAGCCGGATTAATACCGCATACGATCCATGGATGAAAGCGGGGGATCGCAAGACCTCGCGCTATTGGGGTGGCCGATGGCGGATTAGCTAGTTGGTGGGGTAAAGGCCCACCAAGGCGACGATCCGTAGCTGGTCTGAGAGGACGACCAGCCACACTGGGACTGAGACACGGCCCAGACTCCTACGGGAGGCAGCAGTGGGGAATTTTGGACAATGGGCGCAAGCCTGATCCAGCAATGCCGCGTGTGTGAAGAAGGCCTTCGGGTTGTAAAGCACTTTTGTCCGGAAAGAAATCCTGATGGCTAATATCCGTCGGGGATGACGGTACCGGAAGAATAAGCACCGGCTAACTACGTGCCAGCAGCCGCGGTAATACGTAGGGTGCGAGCGTTAATCGGAATTACTGGGCGTAAAGCGTGCGCAGGCGGTGATGTAAGACCGATGTGAAATCCCCGGGCTTAACCTGGGAACTGCATTGGTGACTGCATCGCTGGAGTATGGCAGAGGGGGGTAGAATTCCACGTGTAGCAGTGAAATGCGTAGAGATGTGGAGGAATACCGA
>NZ_JAMBPS010000178.1:0-699 GCF_024206515.1 Paraburkholderia sp. CNPSo 3281
ACGGTACAGCGCATCTGGCGCAAGCACGGCGTGCGCCCCCATCGACTCGATACGCACATGGTCTCAAACGACCCTGACTTCGAGACCAAGGCTGCAGACGTCATCGGCCTGTATCTGAACCCGCCCGCACATGCGGTGGTGTTCTGCGTGGACGAGAAGACGGCAATTCAAGCTCTGGATCGTAAGGATCGGATGCTACCGCTGTCGCCAGGGCGCGCCGAGAGCCATGGCTTCGAATACAAACGTAACGGCACGCTTAGCCTGTTCGCTGCGCTCAATACGGCAACCGGAGAAGTCATCGGCAAGACCGCGCCGCGCCATACCAGCGAACAGTTCGTGGCCTTCCTCACCGACGTTATCGCCAGTCAGCGGCCCAAACAAGAGATTCATGTGATCTGCGACAACGTCAGCAGCCACAAGACACCGCGCGTGCACGAATTCTTGCGACAACACCGCAACGTGCGGTTGCATTACACCCCAACCTATACCTCTTGGCTGAATCAGGTGGAAAACTGGTTCTCGCGCATCCAGCGCGATGTAATTGCGCGAGGCATCTTCACCACGGTGAAGGATTTGGACCGCAAGCTGATGCGCTACATCCGCGAGCACAACAAGAATCCCAAGCCGATTAAATGGAAATACGATGATCCATCACGACGAATTCGGCCAGTGCCATTTCAATGACGCAGTCGACTAGCT
>NZ_JAMBPS010000179.1:0-692 GCF_024206515.1 Paraburkholderia sp. CNPSo 3281
GAAGGCCAGACCAACGAGCGCAACGGCGCCACCGGCAAGACGATCATCACGGATCACGGCCCGCTCAGGGTTGAACTGCCGCGGGACCGCGACGGTAGCTTCGAACCGATCCTGATTCCCAAACATGAGCGTCGTTTCACCGGCTTTGACGAGCGCATCATCGCGATGTACGCGCGTGGCATGAGCGTGCGCGAGATCCAGGCGTTTCTGGCCGAGACCTACGGCACCGAAGTGTCGCCCGATTTCATCAGCTCGGTCACCGACGAGGTGATGGCTGAGACGCTCGCCTGGCAAAGCCGCCCGCTTGAGCCGATGTATCCGGTGGTCTTCTTCGACGCGCTGCGCGTGAAGATCCGTGGCGATGGCGTGGTGAGCAACAAGGCTGTGTATCTGGCCCTGGGCGTCCAGGCCGACGGCCAGCGTGACGTGCTCGGACTGTGGATCGAGCAGACCGAGGGTGCGAAGTTCTGGCTCAAGGTGTTCAACGAACTCAAGACCCGCGGTTGCCAGGACATCCTGATCGCGGTCGTTGATGGGCTCAAGGGACTGGCCGAAGCGATTGGCACCGCTTACCCGCGCACCACCGTGCAGACGTGCATCGTGCACCTGATCCGCAACAGTCTTGAGTACGCCAGCTACAAGGACCGCAAGACGATCGCGGCAGCGCTGCGTCCGATCTATGGCGCGGTGAG
>NZ_JAMBPS010000180.1:0-692 GCF_024206515.1 Paraburkholderia sp. CNPSo 3281
ATCATTTGAACAGCGAGCAGGGAGTGTCCGCCAAGCGCAAAGAATGAATCGTGTCGACTGACCGTGTGGACGCCGAGGAGTTCACGCCAGATGTCGGCCAGTGCGATCTCGAGTGCACCGATGGGGGCTTCGTACGCGGCATGGGCGAGTGAGTCGGCATCCGGAGCGGGCAGTGCCCGGCGATCGAGTTTGCCGTTGGGGGTGAGAGGCAACGCGTGCAGCCGCACGAAAGCGCTAGGGACCATGTAATCGGGCAGGCGGCTGGCGAGCCAGTCGCGCAGTTCATCTGGCGATGTTTCGTTGCCTGTGACATAGGCCACCAGACGTTTGTCCGTGTCGCCGAGTGCGACTACGACGGCTTCGCGTATGGCGGGGTGCTCTGCGAGAGAGGTTTCGATTTCGCCGGGCTCGATGCGGAAGCCGCGAATTTTAACCTGGTGGTCGTTGCGACCGAGGAACACAAGATTGCCGTCGGGCAGGTAGCGGGCCAGATCGCCGGTGCGATACATGCGGGCATCGGAGTGATGGGAGAAGGGATCGGGGAGGAAGCGTTCGGCGGTCAGTTCTGGGCGGTTCAGATAGCCACGAGCCACGCCTGCGCCGCCGATATACAGTTCACCCACTGCGCCTAGCGGCACCGGTTGACCGTGGCTGTCTAGCAGGTAAATCCGAGTGTTCGAGATCGGTCGGCC
>NZ_JAMBPS010000019.1:0-130734 GCF_024206515.1 Paraburkholderia sp. CNPSo 3281
CAGCGCAACTTCATCGTATGACAGCACACTCACGCCCGGTGCATCGGCCACAAGTTTTTTCATAAGGCTCGCCCGGAAACCTGCCTTGCACTCATGCGCATCGTTCAGTGCATTTTCCAGGAAGGGAAGGAACGTTCCATAACTCATCTTCGCCACCGTCCCCCAGCCTCGACGGCGCAGTTCCACCTCACTCTGCGCGGTCCCGGACGGGATATCGCCATCTTTGTAGACGTCCGTTGTATTCGGATCGAGCTTTTGCTTTCGGGTCTCCGGGCCGCGCAATAACCACGCCTTCGCGGCGCCCGCCCCACCATCAACCAACCAAACAGGTCTTTTCGTTATTGGGTTAAAAAGGTTGCTTCCCATGACCCCCGGAACGAAGATCACGGGAATGACGCGATTCGGGACCATATAACAAACGGCTGTGCTGTCGTCCGGCGCCGACATGACGGAGGTGTAGTGCACAGATCCATCGTCCGCTATGGTCGCGGGGATGATACGTTCAGTTGTGGCCATATCCAGGTGTTCCCTTGTCGAAGCAGATTTTGGGTTACGGCGTTACGCGCACGGTCAGGATCATGCTGAATCACCGTCAATCCGAAGGCGCAAGTTCTCAGCAGCCAGCCCGCGCTGCAGGCTCGTCGTGCCCGAAGCATTTGTGCTGCCCTGGATAACACTGCCGTCGTCGCGAATAATTGAGAACTTCTGGTTGTGCACGGGTTCATCGCTGAAGGGCCACCTTAGCGTGTACTCCTCGTCGAAAGGCGCGTGCTTCCAGTTGTTGACGGTTTCCGCAAGTGAACTTGGCCCCTGTCGGCTGAAGGCCGCCGATTTGACAGTGCGGTTGCCCTTTGTTCCATCTTCAATACCGGTCGATGAAATCCGGACGTACGATCCACCGCATTTGAGCAGCAACTCTTCCTTTGCCTCGATGGTGACACGTCCATTGGTACTCCTGATTTGCATGTTCTTGTCGGAAATCAAGTCCATGTCGTCGCTCTGTGCCTGGATTTCCACCTTCCCCTTACCCGCAATGAGCTTCAAACCGAATTTTTGGGCAAAAAGAGAGATCAGTTCCCCTGCCGCAACCGTAAACCGCTTAAGCACGCCAATGTCAGCATTGCCGCCGGCCGTCGCGATCAGGTTTTTCTGGGCGCTAAACTGAAGGCTGGCACCCGACACCAGACCCATCCCATCTGGCGCGCTGAGCAGAACACCTGCCTTTTTCAGTTCTTTCAGCGTTCCGTCAAGAAGTTCTCGCTGACGCTGATAGTCAGCGGCAACCGCCTGCGCCGCCACGGCAGCTTCGGAGAGTGCCTCCATCTGCTGCATCGCCTGTTCTAGCAGGCCAACGGCTCCTTGCATGTTCAACTGCTGCCCATTCGCGGCGGGTTGTGCCTCAGCGGAAATGAGTACGCCCTTCGCCCCGCGAACGGCAACGTGCTCATCGGAGCGCAACTCCGCCCCGCGACCCCGCTCCTTGCGCTGGTCATCGACCATGTGGCCGAGATTGAGCTCGCTGGTCTGAAACGGCGTCGTCAGGTGAATATGCTCGACGCCTTCCTTGTCCTCCATGCGCATCTCATTCTGCGCGGCCGTGCGAATGAGATTGCGCGTATGGTTAAGATTGTTGACGAGATCCGGATGCAGGCTGTCATGCATCGCACCGATCATGATGGGCCGGTTTGGATCCGCTGCCGTAAATTCGAGCGCGACTTCGGCGGAATCGATCAACGGGAAGTGGTGACCGTAGTTGTCGCCGCTGTAGGGCTTGGCAAACCGCACCGGCCGGCTGGTACCACCCGGACTCCACTCGTCCAGATCGAACGGCAGCTTGATGACGTACCAGCCTTCTTCCGTCAGATAGGCATATTTGTAGTTTCCGGGTGATGTAATCCGGGCCGGCAGGACGCCCCTGATTTCCGGTTTCGGGATCGTGTCCATGGATGTTCGCCAGACCCGATCCGACGGAATCCCCTCGAACGTCACGCGGTACGACTTGTTACGCCCACCGTGCGAGCGTACCGACGTGATGAAGATCCCGTGTTTCGCATCGACCTGAACCGGGTCGACAAGCATGACCTCCCCGGCTTCCAGCCAGAACGGATTGCCGGTGCCGATGAACGTCACCTGACTCGCGCGGTGAGCCTCGTGCCGCAGACGGGCAATACGCTGGCCTTCCTCCGGCGTCTCGTAGTGCTCACCCCAGTGATAGTCGACAGCGTTGGTGGTCTTGTCGCCGCGTGCCGTGTTCTCCTCGACCAGCAGCGAGACGTCGGCCTGGCGATGGTTGTAGTCATGCAGGCGCACCGATTGCGGCACGCGCCGGGTGCGCCGCCGCAGCGACTTGATCGAGTCGGCACCCACGCTCTCCAGGCCAGAATCACGACGATACGGCACCGTACGCTGCTTGCGCGAGTACGCATCCAGATCGTCGCCGAACACCATCACCGCGTAATCCTTTTTCTGCTCCCAGCGAAACCAGATGCCTTCTTCCGCACAGATGCGCTGGATAAACGCGAACGTCGTCTCGTGGTACTGGGTGATGTATTCGTGCCGCCTGTACTGGCCGCGCAGGTTGAACCTGAAGTCGACACCGGCCCGGTAACCGTCGTGCCGTAGCGTGTCGGTAATGATCTCTTCGACCGACTGCTTCTGGAACAGCCGGCTTGTCCTGCCCCGGTTGAGATCCGCGATCGCAGGCTCGAGCCTCACGCGGTAACGCGTCTCGTCGGCGGAGGTCTCGTGCTCATCGAACTTCGTGATGATGCCGTGGACGGTCTGTGCGGGCGGCTTCTTGCTGAACTTCGCAGCGTTCTCGCCAAACATACGCTGCAGGTGACCCATGTTCGGGTCGACCGGATCGATGATGAACCGGGCTGGACGCCCGAGCACCTGATCCATGGGAATACCCGCTATCGGGCTTGTGAATTCAATCTCGTACTCGTAGAGCTGGCTGATCCTGTCATGGCCGGCAAATTTCACTATCGAGAACGGCGCCGGATGCGGCGCCAGCTTCAATTCATAAGCCTGTAACGGCATGAGCCACGACATCGAAAACCTCCCGGATACGCAAAGCGCAAAAGCACCGCCGAGGCACCCACGGGTACCCCGGCGGCTTGCACAGAAAACGTCAGATCAGCGCCGAGTTCACCCCTTGGCCTTCGGCATCTGCGAGACCAGCGACAGGCCGATGTCCATGCCTTCCACCTGGAAGTGCGGGATGATGAAGAGCTTCATACGGAAGAAGTGCTTCCGCGATGGTTCGTTTCACGGCATTCATGCGCTCTCTCTAGCTCTCGTTGTGAGGAAGTCGTTGGAATGCAAGAGTTACACTGAACGGAGCCGGCCAGCAATGCTCAATCGCCCGATCCTTGCGCGGGCTCGCATGAACAGCCAGATAAATCGTCAAGGATTGCCAGGTACAAGGCGCTGTCATTCCGGTCGAAAAGACCACCGCTGCAGCAGGATCTGTTGCCCGGACGGCTCTACCCAGAAGCGCCACCTCACAGGGCGACAGACGTGGACAGGCGCGCGTCAAGCGCCTCGCAACGGGCTCGCGCCGATCTGCACGGGCTGACGCCCGGCCGCTTCGCGATCTTCTCGTGCGTCCGGCCGCCCGCTGCTCTCCGATGGTGCCAGAGGGCGCCATCGGGCTTTTTCTCGTGAGCGTCGTTCGGCGCCTTCGATTTTTTTGCTACGGCCCAGCGATTCGCCACCGCGCCTGCGCCGAAACGTCGCGCCGCTCGCGCCGTGCCGCACATGGCGGGTTCTGTGCGAACCGTTCGCCGGTGTTCGCGCCGGTTCGCACGTCATCCGCGCGAGCCGGACGGACGTCTGGCAGCGTGCGAACTGCAAAGTGCAAAGAGCTTCTGGGCGTCATGACCGCGGCAAAGAAAGGAGGTGCCGCCCCACACAGGGGCAACGCTGGCGTACCCACGCGGAAACAAGGCCAAAAGCCAAAAACAAAAAAGCAAAAAACAAAAAAACCAAAAACCAAAAACCAAAAACCAAAAGCTAACGCCCAACAGCAGGATTAACCAGCGTCCGATCCGACGCAACCGGATCATCCACCCTCACGACCACAGCCGTGATGTTATCGCGCCCCCCGGCCTGCAAGGCCATCTCAACGAGCAAATCAGTCACGTGCTGGCAATCGCCAGCCTCAAGCGCCCGTACCATCTCGGGCGCCTGCACTTCATTGCTCAGGCCGTCGCTGCACAGCAAAAAGAGGTCTCCGTCGCGCACGACGATGCGGCCTTCGTCCAGATCAAGCCAGTCTGCCGCGCCGACGGCCCGAGTTATCAAATGCTGTGATGGATGGTGGCGCGCCGCTTCGGCGCTCAAATGCCCCTGCGCCTGTAGCTCCGCCACGTAACTATGGTCAGTCGTGAGCGCTTCGAGCTGCGCGTCGCGGTAGAGATAGATGCGGCTGTCGCCCGCCCATAACCATGCAAACTCGCGCCCCTTCGCCATCAGCACGGCAACGGTGCTGCCAATCATGCGAACCCCGCGCCGCGCCGCTTCTTCGCGCAACTGGTGATTCACCGTCTGCAGCGTGCCGCGCGCCGTGGCCGAAAAACTGGTGAGCGCGTTGGGCACCACAAGCGCCCCAAGCGCGCGCACGATCATGCCACTGGCCAGATCGCCCGCCGTGTGCCCGCCCATGCCGTCGGCCACTGCCCACAAGCCCCGCTGGGGCTGATCGAGACATGCATCCTCGTTGAGCGCCCGCACACGGCCTACGTCCGTGCGCGATGCCGAGCTCCATAACAATCCGCCTGTCACGATCGAGCCTCCATAGGCTACGCGACGAGTCCGTTATTCCTGCCGTTCTGGCCCACGTTTACCGCAACGTTCGAGTTCGACGCCGAATTGGTCACGTCGAGCGTCTGGTACTGATTGACGACCTGATTCGCGTAGAACGTGTTGTTGGTCTGGTAGAGGTTGATGATCGATCCGAGCGGCGAAGGCTGCGCGGGCTCGTAAGGCTGTATCCAGCCGAATACCCACGGCGCGCCTGCGCCCCGGATAAACGACATGGCCTTGCGGTCAAGATCGCACTGCAGGTGAAGGTCGGTGATGGCGAGCGAGGTCATGACAGGTCTCCGTCAAGATGATGGCCGCGGGCGCGCGGCGTTCCGACCATACCTTGCAAGCAGCATGCCATTTTTCGGCGATACGTGGCGCTCGCGCGCCATCTCCCCGTGAAGCTTGCCCCATATGTCGTAGCGCTTGCGCAGCGCGATCCGCGCCAGCCCGCGTCTCACAAGTCCTCAGTGCAATGGTCGTGCGCTCGCCAACACGTTGGTTCCCCGTCGTCATCAGGATTCCGACACAAATGCAATCGCGCTTCGTGAGCCGGTTTGGCGGCGAACTGATGGTTCGGCACCGACACAATCGAAGCTCCCGAGTTGGCGATCCGGCGACACACGGGCGCCTCCGGCACGCATGTTCTCCCGCTACGCCTTATAAAACCGTGATCGGGCGCCTGGCATATCTGATGCAGGGTAGTTGGCAACCGGCAAACCGTCGAGCAGCACCGGAAGCCGGCAACCAGCCAGACGGATGCAGCCATGAGCCCCGACCTCCAACCGACGTTGCACGCAGACGAACCGCCGCTCGGCGCGCATCTCGTGTCGCGTCGCGCGGGCTACAGCCATCACGGTATCTATGTCGGTGGCGGGCGCGTCGTCCACTACGCCGGTTTGTGCGTGTCGCTGCATCGCGGTCCGATCGAAGAGGTCACGCTCGAACGTTTCGCGGCCGGCTACGAAGTCGCCGTCGTCGCGCATCCGTGCGCGGCCTTCGTGGGCCGCGAAGCCGTGGCGCGTGCGCGCTCGCGTCTCGGCGAAGACCGCTACCGCCTGCTCAGCAACAACTGTGAACACTTCTGCACCTGGTGCGTGGACGGCAAGGGCCGCAGCGACCAGGTCCGCACCTGCATCGCCCATCCGCTGGCCGGCTTGCGCGTGGTGCGCGCGCTGGTTCACGCGCGCCGCGTGCAGGCCCTCCGCGACGCGTACGCCGCGCACGCGGTGTGAACGCCGTATCCGGTCGAGACCAATACGACACGCCTCGCCACTTGCATCGGAGACCATCATGAATTCCGCCGAAACCTCGCTGCGCGCCCTCGTCGACAAGTGGCTAGCACCCAACGCGCGCGTGCCGGCCCGCGTGGTGCGTTTCAGCCGCACGCAGGAGCAACGGCTGCGCTATGTCTGCGTAGAAGCGGTGCATCCCGCGCGCACGATTGCAATCTTCTTCTTCCGTCACGACGACGGCACGTGGTGCGTATTTCCGCCTGCCAGCACGCGTGCGGCCATGACCGCGCGCGCTGCTTGAGTTCAGCGCAGCAGCGTCGGGCGGGGCCGCGCCGTGGGGAGGGTTGCCGGCCCTCGCTGGGCGGGCGAGCCTTCGATCTCCACACGCACGCCGATAAATGGCCGCGGCACGAGTAGCGTGCGCTGCGAAGCGACGCGGGCGCCGCCCACGATCGCGGCCATTGCCTGCCTGTCCAGTTCCACGCTTTCCGGAAGGTCCTTGATGACGATAATGCTCATGGTCTGCTCCACGAGAGCGGATTGGGCTAGAGGGGTGTCGTTCGAGTATAGGCGGTGGCGCGCGGCGCACGTAAACAAGCAGGCGGCGCCTCACGGCGCCGTCTGCATTTCCCCTTCGCGGCAGCGGCTAGAACGTCACGCCGGTGTTCGCGTATTGCGCGGGATTGACCTTGAGATTCAGCGGCCCGAAGCCTGCGCCGATATAACCGATGTTGTTGAGCGCGGCGACGTCGACCACCTGAACCTGCGAGATGTTCTGCACGATGTTCGGCGAGACGGTGATGTTGGCAATCGGGCCGTAGCCACCGTAGGAGTTGCTGTTGCCGCCGCGTACGGCTGTCATGGCGCGGCGGTCGAGTGCCGTTCCGGGAGCCAGCTCGCGGATAACGAGGGAACTCATGATGAGCCTCCAGTTGCTGATGAATAGAGCGGATGAACCCGGGCGGGCACGGCACGCGCATGAAAGCAGGGCGCGGCCGCGCCGCCGGCGGGACGATCAGAAGTTGATCGTGTTGTGGGCCGTCTGCACCGGGTTGACCGTCGCGTGGATGTTCTGCGCGAAGGCGACGTCGTTGCCCACGTTGTTCTCGATGGTGTTCGTCTGGCCGATCAACTGCTGGGCGTTGAAGTTCGTCGTGTCGTACTTGAACGACGGCGCCGGGTAGTAGCCGGGCCAGAGGCTCAGGCCGCCGCCGCCGCGAACGGCGCTCATTGCTTTGCGGTCGAGTTCTTGCGCGACGCTCAGGTCGGCGATCATCAGCTTGCTCATGACAGTTCTCCAGGAGGGCAGTACGGGGTAGTTGGCGATTGAGCTGCAGTATCTTGCGGGCTCGCTTCTCTTAACGCACAGGGTGTGCCAGCGGCTTCGCGCGCACGCTACAAACCGCTCGACGCCTTGTGTGACGGGGCTTTGCGGCAAGCCGCCGGGCGGGGCAGGACAGCTGGCAGTGCTGCCGCGCAAAAACGCTGATGGGGCGAGCCCAACAGCGCGCGGCGCGGCCGTTGGATTCGTGGCAACACGTGCGAGCCACAGGCCAGGCTCAGGCACCGATTGCACTGGGCGTTGCCGCAGATTAATCTCTCATCAGACCTTGTTGTATGGTTGCAAGCGCGTGCGCCGGCTGAGATCACGGTGCGCGCAGATCCGGCGGCGACTCTGTATGCTTTAAAGATGACGGGACCGCGTTGCAGCGGACTCGACGGGGATCGCGGCAGCAGCCACGCGCGGCGCGATCGTGCGCCGGGAACGTGTGACCCGAAGCGCCTCGGCCATCCTGAAGCTGAGTTGAAGGCGTACGAATGATGAGCCTTGCGCAGCTGATCCAGACATTCCAGAGCGGGGCGCTCTCACGCGAGGCGTTCTTCGCAGAGATCGACCACGTGCTCGCGGTCGACGCGGCCAATTGCGCTCGCCTGCGCGAAGCGGTGGACGCGACGCAAACCGTCCATCCGCTGCCCGATGCCGTGTATGCCGAGGTCCTGCGCCGCATCGAACACAGCCAGGACAACGCGGCGGCCGTCGACGACTCCACTCGCATTCACGAAGCCCTTGCCGCTGCGCGATCTGCCACCATGGGCGACGACGCGGAACACCTGAAGGGGATCGGCGACACGCTCAACGGACGCTTCGTGCTCGAAGAGTGTCTGGGCGTGGGCGGCATGGGCACCGTCTACAAGGCGCTCGATTTGCGCAAGCTGGAAGCTTCGGACCGCAAACCTTATATCGCGATCAAGGTGCTGAACGTGCAGTTCCGCGGCCAGCCGACTTCGCTGATCGCGCTGCAGCGCGAGGCCCGCAAGGCGCAGACGCTCGCGCACCGCAATATCGTCACGGTGTACGACTTCGACCGCGACGGGCCGCTCGTCTACCTCACGATGGAGTATCTGTCGGGCAAGCCGCTCAGCAAACTGCTGCGCGCGCCCGATTTCGCGGGTATGCCGTTCGAAAAGGCGCGGCCCATCATTGCCGGGATGGGGCAGGCGCTCGCCTACGCGCACGAGCGCGGCTTCGTGCATTGCGACTTCAAGCCCGCCAACGTTTTCCTTACCGACGGCGGAGATGTGAAAGTGATCGACTTCGGCATTGCGCGCGTGTTCCAGCGGCCCGAAGAAGATCCCGACGTCACCGTGTTCGATCCCGCGACGCTCGGCGGCATCACGCCGGCCTATGCGAGCCCGGAGATGTTCGAGCATCGGGAGCCGGACCCGCGCGACGATGTCTACGCGCTCGCCTGTGTGACCTACGAACTGCTCACGGGCAAGCATCCGTTCAAGCGCAAATCGGCCACCCAGGCACGCAGCGACAAGATGCGCGCCGAGCGGCCGCCTGGGCTCGATCGTGGCCAATGGCGCACCTTGAGCGCGGCGCTTTCGTTTGACCGCGCCTCGCGCACCGCGAGCGTCAATCAGTTTCTCGAGGGCATGGGCGTGCTCACGCATGCACCGGCGTTCCCGGGCGCGCGGGTCGGCGCCATCGGCGTGGGCGCGGTCGTCGTCGCTGCGGGGTTATGGGTGGGGTATCGCGTGCTTTCCGGCCACGGGCAAACTGGCGCCAGGCCCTCCGTGGCCGCCATGGCGCCCGCTAGCGCGACGAAGGCGGCCTCGGAGGCGCCGGCCTCGCCGGTGCTTGCCGCCGCGCCAGCGGCGGTTGTCGCGAGCGTGCCTGCCGCGAGCGCGGTTGCAGCGGCTCCGGCATCGAGCGCGCCCGTGGCCGACGCGGCGTCGATCGCCGCGCTGAACACGACCCTCGCACGCATTCCGTGCTCGGCGCTTGCTGCGTCGCTGCCGGAGCACGTGGTCCAGGTGCGCGGCTTCGCCAATACGGGCAAGAACATGGCGCACGTTCACGACGCGCTCGCGCAAACGCCCGGCGGGCAGGCCGCGAAACTCGAAGTGACTGCGGTGGAGAACCACAACTGCGAAGTCGTGAGCGCGTTCGCGCCGTATTGGCGAGCCAACCATCTGGCCGGCGGCGGCGCGACGATCCATACCCGGCCACTCGACGCGCGCCTGACGCAGGGCATGCCGCTCATCGTCGATATCACCACGCCGCATTACGACTCATACGTCAACGTGGATTACTTCGCGCTCGACGGCAGTGTCGTGCATCTGGTTCCCAGCAATGTCGAGCGCGACAACCAGGCGCCGGCCGGCTTCTCGGCGACGGTCGGGGGATCGGGATACTGGTTAGTGGACAAGCCGTTCGGCACGGAGATGATCGTTTTGCTGATCACGCCGGCGCCGTTGTTCGATGGCCTGCGCCCGGCCTCGGAGGCTCGCTCGGCTTACCTTGCGGCGGTGGGGCAGCAGTTGAAGCAGATGGAAGCGCATTATGGCGCAGGGCATATCGTGGCCGATTTCGTGCAGATCACGACACATGCTCGCAGTGATTCGCAGTAGTTGACTGCCAGTTTCATCATCTTCCCTCGACCGGCATCCTTCAAGTCACCGTGTGCAGTACCGAATGGGCGAGCCGCAGAAGATCGTCGAACTGCGTGACCAGCTCGAAACAGAGCAGAAAACCGAGCGCCGCAATCGGCCCGGGGTAGCGCATCACATAGCGCATGAAGGGTTTGACAGTGCGCCTTCTCACGGCTCTGCGCGTCATGATCCAGGTAATCACGATGCCGATCAAGGCACCGACGAGCAAATCCGTCGGGTAGTGATAACCCAGATAGGCCCGCGGAAAGCAGACGAATGCCGCGACAGACAAGAACGCGAGTATGCCGATGCCTCGCCAGACGAGGAAGATCCCCATCGCCACCGCCGTCCACAGCATGGCGTGATCGCTCGGAAAGGAACTCCAGTGCATCAGCCCGGCGAGCTGCACGGGCGACGAGGCGAAATGCAGATTCAAGCCCGGTGTGAATAGCGGCCGTTCCCGGTACGGCAGAGCGTGCGCAAGGAGGCGTCCCACCGCTAGCGCAATCAGGCCGCTTGCCAACGTGGCGAGTACGATCTCGCGGCGCCAGCCGCGCCGCTCGTGTGGCTGGAACCAGATCCACCACAACAGCGGGATCAACAAATAGCCCTTGAACGTATAGAAGTCGGCAATTACCCCAATGGCGCAATTGACCTGGGGAGGAAGCTGCAGTTGAGTGAGGGCTCCCAGAATGACGGTATCGAAGCTGTTCATTGTTGTGGCATCCCGCTGATGAATTCGTGAGAAGGGCGGTCTCGAACAGAATCCTCAACCGCCTCCGTGCCACATACGCAAGGCGTTGTTCATCTTCTTATCAAGCCAGCGCACACGGTGAAAGCAGTTCGCAGCGGTGAGCTGCTGCGATGCAACTTCGAACGTGCGCATATGGCGTGCCTTCGATCACACTGCAGTGCGTCAAGGACTCATTGGCGGCATTCGAATTCAAGGGCCTTGCATCGCAGAGCGCGCCCTCACGTCAACGCACTTCCGGCCTCGAGTACGTTCATGTCCGGGGTTATGCATGCACTCGCGATCACCGTTACATCGCGTCGTGCAACTTCCACGATTCCCCTGTTGTGCGTGACGTCTGCTTCGATCGTAGCTGGCTTGCGCGGGCAGTCACGCAAAAAAAGCTGGCAGCGTCCAGAAGAGATCCGGTGTGGAAGAATGTGTCTTGTAATTGATTCGATATCCTTCCTATGTACGGCGAAGGCCGCTAACAGGCCAGCGCGACCGCTGCGCGCATGAAAATAGTCTTCAAGGGCCTCCGGGGATATTTCGCACATGACCGGCGTGCCGTCGACGACGGCGCGATACCGGACTGTGCCGCTCGAATGGTAGAAGGCATCTTCATCTGGAAATTGTATGAGCACGATGGCTTACCTCTGTGATCTCCGGGGCTGCCTTCAAGCAACTGGTGTTCCCCACTTGTCTAATGAAGCCTGAAAGAACGCGCATCATGATCTCGCCGATTGAACCGAAATCAATTCTTATATTGTCCCGGCAAAAATGTCGGGCGGTGCTAGTTGCCCTGATCGGACGACGCGCTGTTGTTGTGGGGCGGCGATAGTGGTCCGTAGCGAAGGTGTTGCGCCACCGACACGGGCACTTTGGGCGAGAACATGCCGACGATTGTGAGCGCATAGACGACTGCCGCGACGCTGGCCACAACGCGTACGGGACGCGCGATCATCGAATTGCCGACGACGATGTTGAGGTAGAACCAGATGCCGAGCAAAGCGAGCAACAGCAGGCGTGGCATGGGCTTCCAGCCGTTGCGCCCGACTTCGGAGATCGACCAGACGAGTGCCGCGACGAGCGTGAAAAAGATGCTCCAGACGCCTGCCGAGCGGCTTCGCACCATGAGGGTACCCGAGCCGATCAGCGCGAGGCCGGTGACGACGTAGTAGGGCGTGGAACCCATTGCGACGAGCCAGCCGCCAAGCACAGCGAAGGCGGCGCCCACCAGTACCAGGACCTCCCCCGTCTCGGCAGGAGAGGTCTCGTGTCGGTTCGACATAGAAGAGCCCCCGCTCATGCAAATGTCCGGCATCGCGTTGCGCAACTCCAAAAGCCGTCTGGGTCTCTGTGGGTCATCTGGCAATTGGCGTTCACGGCAACGCGCATTGCTTGTGGTGCAATCGTCGTTCCCTCTCCTGCGCCAGAAAAATTTGCAAGGGTCTGTGTAGAGACGAGGCGTTATTCGTTTGACACATAGCGCCACGTTTTTAACTCACGCTGTGACCGAAGCCACAATCAACCATAGCGCTGGTGGCGCGCGGGGGCGACCGCGTAGCAGCGAGCAAATGAAGGTAAGACAGATTTGGATTCCAAATCAACCATATGAACTATCAAGAGGCCGAAAAATCAGAGAAAAGAAGGGCAGAGGCGCGTTGACATATCTACAAGAAGCCAGTGTAGAAATGGCGCGCACTGCATCGTTTACCCTTGCATTGAATCGAAATCAAAACTGCAACGGTGGGAGGTCCCGAATTCCGAGCTGCCTGGCGCCAGACCTTCGCAGGCTGGTCGACTGGCAGCCCCGTCGGCGGATCGAGAAACAGCTTGCGCTGAGCGAGTTCGTCGCCACGGCGGCTGAAATCGAACATGCCCATGATGCTGCCTGCCTTGCTGTCGAACGATCCGCCGCCGATACGTTCTCCGTCGAGCCAGTTGTCCTCGATGAAGCGAACGACCGAAGACTGGTCGATCAACGTATGGTCGACGTAATTCTCCTTCGCCCAGGGCGAA
This sequence comes from Paraburkholderia sp. CNPSo 3281, assembly GCF_024206515.1. Taxonomy (NCBI): domain Bacteria; kingdom Pseudomonadati; phylum Pseudomonadota; class Betaproteobacteria; order Burkholderiales; family Burkholderiaceae; genus Paraburkholderia; species Paraburkholderia sp. CNPSo 3281. The sequence goes on from NZ_JAMBPS010000019.1 coordinate 12,736, forward strand.
ATGACGAGAAACGGAATGCGTGCACCCGGGCCGCGGCGGCCGTTCACAGGTTTGCCGTTCACGCCGTCCTGTGCGGAGCCGGTACCGCATTTTCCCTGGCCGTTGAGGTGGTCGGCGAACGAATCGTATGACGCGCTCGTTGGCCCTTCGCGACGAAAGCCTGCTCGTCGAGTGGATCTGAATAGCCAGCGTGACCGTCCTGGAACGACGGGGCCTTGAGGAAGCTCACGGCCGGAAAATTCCCGGCGCTCACAGCGCCAAAGAAGTCGTCGGAATCGTACTGATGATTGGCGGGGTCCGTCCATCGTTTTCCAGGGTGTGCCCGATCGCCTCGATAGAACCCGGACGCAAATGCTTTGGATTCGACGTCGACGCGTAGTACTGGAACCAGTTGTGGTGCGGCACGTAGTCCACAGTGGCCGAACCGACGACTTCCGATAGCGTGCTGCGCCTGCACGCGGTCGTGCCGTTGCTGTTCACGGTCTCGAGATTGAAGCCACTCATGAAGCCGCCCCACGAAATATTGCGCGCATTCAAGAGGTCGCCGATATTCCTCCCCGTCATCATGACGGTGTCGCGCTTTTGTCGAAGGCGGGATCGACGTCGTCGATCAGCGTGAAGCCGCCCTGTCCGTCGTTCACGTAGTAGGAGCCCGGAGCCGAAGGCTTTTTCGTCGTCAGCACGGGTCTCATGCCGTTGGTCTGACCCGAGACCACCTCCAGGGCGCCCGGCGTCGAGGGGCCATAGGTCGACGACAAGGCGTTGTCGCTCATCGCGAAGTGCTGCGCGTAGTTCCATCGCCCGCGCCGTTGGCCGGATTCGTGGCATTCGGATTTCTGGAGAGGAGGGACCCTGAGAGGCCATTCACCCTGGGCGTACCGGGCAGTGCGTTGAACGCTGGTTCGTCGGAGGGATTCGCCGCATGCGGATAGGTCGCAAAGTAGTGATCGAACGAGACATTCTCGCCATAGATCACGACCAGGTGCTTGATCGGGGTGGCAGTACGAAGGTCGTTCGGCCGATTCATGTGCTGGTCGTCATTCGCACCCCACGCAATGGGTAATGAGAATGCCGTGGCTATGAGCGAACCAGGCGCTAAATGACGCCAGTGCATGTTGGGCTCCTGTAAGTTGCGTTTCTTCGTAGCGCAATGGGAGTTCCCGGCTGGCGTTGCCGTGGCGATCGCAAGCGAAGGCCAGCGCGTGCTGGCACTCGCCGAACTACAACACGCGCACGCCGCAGTCTCCAACCAGCATCACGGCTTGATCGACGGAGAGTATCGTGCCTTTGAGATGCTGCAGCACATCGGAGAGTCGAAAACCGCTTAGGTCTACAGAGCGTAGGTCTGCGCCGTCAAAGCGGCTGTTGCGTAACTGTGCGTTGCTCAGGCTGCCGCCTTCGAACACGGCGTCGCGAAAGTCGCAGTCGGACAAGTCTGCGTCGGAGAAATTGAGCGCCTCGAGCGTTTGTTTCCGAAAGGAGAGCCCCTTCAGGTCTGCGCCGACGAGCAGCGAATCGTGAAAGCCAAGCCCTGGCGGGCGGGCGTCGACAAAGCGCGCGCCCGTGAGCTTCACCTCGGCAAACGCCGCTGAGGCGAGCTTCGAGCCTGTCCAATCGGTATTGTTCAAGGTTGACGCCGCGGCGGAATTAGAACCCAACAACTGGGCGCAGGAGATACCAACCTGCCACTCTATTTTCGGCGGAGAAGATTCTACCGTTTCCGCCGTTGCGGGCACAAGGTCATCGGCTTTCTGCCTCGCTAGCCCACGCGCGTATCTGATCGATGGTGGCCGTCGCGCCGCCGCATACGATAACCAGAATCTTCTTGTATCTGGCCAATGCCGGATGCCTGTCGTAGGCGACAGACAGCGCTGCGCCGCAAGCCGGTTCGACCAGAATGCGGTGATCCGCGAGAAAACGCTCGCAGGCCGCGAGTGCGCTGGAATCTGACACGACGAGGCTGTGGACAGGGTGCTCGCGCACGCAGCGCAACGCCTGCTCGCACACCCGCTTCGCGCCGAGCGAAGTGGCGACGCTGGAGATACAGGCCAACGCCACCGTGTGACCCGCCTCGACAGCGGCATGGAGCGAAGCGGCGCCATCGGTTTCGACGGCCAACACCGGCACGTCGTGCCAACGATTGCGCTGCAGACCTTCCACCACGCCAGCAAGCAGACCGCCCCCGCCGACGGAAAGTACGACGGCGTCCGGCTTGAAGCGAGCCTGGGCCACTTCATCGATCATCGAGGCATGGCCGTGCCACAGCAGTGGATCGTCGAAGGGATGCAGAAACGCGTCCGTCGCGCCCAGCAAAGTCTGCGCGAACTGGTTTGCCTCTTGCCAGGAACCGCCGTGCACCACGACCTCGGCACCTTCGAGGCGGAGCAACTCTTTGGCGCGCTCCGTCGTCGTTTCCGGCACCACGACAAGCACTGGAATGCCCAGGCGCCGGCCCGCATAAGCCACGGCAAGACCCGCATTCCCCCCGGACGAGGAAACGAAACGCTGCGCGCCACGGCTTTGGTGGACAGCGCAAGCATGGCCGATGCCCCGGATCTTGAATGATCCACATGGCTGCAAGGCGTCGAGCTTGAGCCACACGGATTGTTCACCAGGGACGCTCAAGGCGCGCGACTCCACCAAAGGGGTTTCAAAGTGCAGATTCATTGCGATGGGCTTCCAGGTTTGCGATCGGACCAACCGTTGCCGAACTGCTGCTGATCCTAAAGAGGAAGGGGGTGGCTGGCTTGTAAAAAATTGACGCGCGAGGCGATCGAAGGCCCATCGGCTCAGTATGCGGACGGGGCCACGCCGAACGCGTGACGGAACGCCCTGTTGAAATGGCTTTGATCGTAGAACCCGACGCCCTGGGCGACTTCGGCAATGGTTGGCTTACCGCGTCCCAGCAAGGCGCACGCGTGTTCCAGTCGCAGACGCAGCCGCCAGGCGTGAGGCGTCATGCCGACCGTCTGCTTGAATCGACGCAAAAAATGAAAGCGCCCCAGATCGCACAAGGTGGCCAATTCGTCGAGCGTGATTTTTTCGGCTAGATGGAACAGGCAATAGTCTTTGAGCCGTTGCCGATGCATTGGCGAGAGCGTGCCTTTTACGGCCACCAGCTTGATGGCACCCGAACGGTTAAACAGGACATAAAGCAGGGAAAGCCATTCCGACTGCACGGATAGCGAGGAAGCATCCGGCGACGATCGCATCGCATCGTGGAGCTGCAACAAGCGCGCGGCCAGCGTCGGATCCTCGATCATCATGGCTTTCAGCTCGGGCTCGGGCTCGCGATCCGGGTCCGTTACCTCGGTCATGGCGTCTTGCAGCAGGTCCTGGGACAGCCTGAAGGTCTTCAGTGTATAAGCAAGGCCGCTTTCTGCAGCGCCGTCATGCATCTCGCCGGGCGGCATCAAGGAGATGCGACCTGGCCCGAGCAACACGGCCTCTCCGTTCACGCATTGGCGCTGAATCCCTTCGGTCACGAGCCCGACGTGATAGTCAAGATGGTAGTGCCGGTTGAAATTGAACGCCTTGAAACGACCGGTGCCAAGAACCAGTCCAGGAAGGTCGACGAGCCGTTTGTACTCCACGCTATCGCTCATTTCAAATCACGAAGTCACTATTGCGGCAGATTTAAGGGGTCGCACCAGACTCGAGCCGTCGAGGCTTTCGAGGCGTTTTTCGGCGCGGCACGACGAGTATATGTCGGCAGCCGCGCTGCCGGACTCACTCGATATTGAAATGGACGCGGATGTCCTGTTCGCTTTCGACCGGATGCCCCTGCTTCATTGCAGGGAAAAAATGCCAGTTTCGAAGCGTCTCCAGCAGCAGCTGGTTCAGGCGCGGGTTCTGGGTGGGTCTGACGAGCGCGACGTCGACCGAACCGTCCGGATGAATAGTGAAGCGAGCTAGCGCGATGGCCTGATACGCAGACTCGCGCAGGTCATCGGGAAGCACCGGCAGCGGCTGGATGAGCGGATGTGCGGTGGTATCGCCGGACGCTGCAGAGCGGGTGCCGGACAGGGCGGAGCTAGCCGATGCGCTTTCGGCGCTGGCATGGGCTGTTGTGCTGGCCGGCGGCGCAGCTGCAGCCGCAGGCAATGGAGATTCGGTATGCGCAGGCAACGGCGTGGGAGCCGGTGCCGCAGGCCGATTTATCGGCCGAACCACGTGCACAGGGCGTGATGGTGTTGCGATGTTCGGAGCAGGGCGTGCGACCGTGGTAGGCGGATGAGGCGGCGCCGGCGTAATGACCTCTACTATGCGGGCATCGAGCGTCAACGGACGGGCGGGTTCCGGATTTTCCGCAAGACCGGCCACGAAGATACTGACGAATGCGGTCCACACCGCGAGCGCCACGACGCATCCGGCCACGGCTCGCGGGCCGCGCGCGTCAAGCAGCCTGACGAAGCGCGCGATGCTACGGCTGGTCACGGTGGACCGCAATGAGGAAATGGCCGGCTCCGCCCAGACGGGCCTGCAGCATGGCCTGCACGACCAGCCCGTTCGGAGCCCCGGCATCCGCGGCGACGACGACGTTTCCATCGGCAGCGAGCAGGCGCTTTATCGTTCCCGCTACGTCATTCAGCGGCACGTCCTGGCGGTTCACGGCGATCTGTCCGCTGCGGCTTACGCTGAGCGTGAGGGGCTGCTGCGCGGCAAGCGGTTGCGCCGTGCCGCGCGGCAGATCGAGTTTGACTGCGTCGAGCCGCTGCATCGTGAGCGACGCGAGCATGAAAGTAGCGAGCAGGAAGAACATCACATCGATCATCGGAATGATCTCGATGCGACCGCGCTTCGATGCCCTGGAACGGCGCAGCTTCATGACGTTTGCGCCTCGTGTTCCTGGGCGAGTCTCACGTTGCTGAGCCACGTGCTGACGATCGCTTCGAGTTCGTCCATGAGCCGGTCGATACGCCTTGAAAAATAGTTGAAGGCGAACAGCGAGACCAGTGCGATCACGAGGCCGATGGCGGTCGCCACCAGCGCCTGCGCCACGCCGCCGGTCACCCCGCCGGGATTGACGAGGCCGCTATTTCCGATCAGCCGGAACGCATGCATCATGCCGACGATCGTCCCCAGCAGGCCGAGCAGCGGTGCGGCTGTCACGATTGTTTCGAGCACCCACAGCCCTCTCGACATGTCGCGCTGCACGTCGAGTGCGAGCGCGCCCGCTCTGGCTTCGATCCACCATGCGGGCTTTGCCGCGTGACCGATCAACGGTTCGAGCAGCCTGCGCAGTGCGTGCTGCGGGGGGAGTCGCAGAAGCGCGGCGGGGCGATCGGGCTCGTCGGCTGCGTGGGCTTGCGCCTGCGGGGCGGCGGGAATGACCGCGAAGCGCCAGAACACCCAAGCGCGATCGAGCGTGATGACGAGCGCAACGATGGCGAGCAGCGTGAGCGGATAAACGACCCACCCGCCGACCCGCGCGGCTTGCACGATTCCTGTCCAGTCTTGCATGGAAGCACCCGGTTATCTGGTTCTGTCAAAAGTATTTGGTCAGGCCTGCATAGAACGCGCGATAGGGACCGTACTGAGGCGCGAACACGCCGATGCCGGAACCGTCGCGCAACGCGTAGGTTCTGCCGAAAGCGTTGATCACCACGACACGCCCATCCATCTTGCCGACCACGGGCAGGTTGAAATGCTCGATGACGGCCAGATTGATCTGTGCATAGAAGGGCATCTTGCCGGTATTGGCAAAGCCGTTGCGCAGGCCGCTGCCTGCCGTGCCGTCCATCGTGAAGGTGGTGCGATGCCAGTTGTAGGCGCCGCCGAAGGACGCAGTCACGCGCTGGTCGTGATCGAGGAATACCCAGTTGTTGCTGATATAGGCCAGTTCGTCCGCGCCGAAATTGAACTGGCCGGAAGTGATGTTCTTGCCCATCGCGCGGCTGTAGGCGAGGTTCAGATACGCCGACACGTTTTCATGCTTGTAGTTGGCCGTGAATTCGACGCCGTAAACACGCCCGTACTGGTAGTTGAACGGCGTATAGATGAGCGCCGCGCCAAACTGGCCGAGGTCGAGCAGGTTGTGCGCCTTCTTGTAATACGCGTCCAGCCCCAGCGTGAGATCCGTGCCGATCTGCTGGGTCACGCCAAGATCGAAGTAATCGGCGCGCTCGGGCTGCACCGGATCGTTCTGCGTGACCTCGCTTTGATTAGTCGTGCCATTGAAGCGGCTGATGGTGGAGCTGGAAACCAGTTCGAACGAAGGCGGCGTGAAGTAACGCGCGTAGCCGGCATGAAATGTCGTGGTGGGCGTCAGCTTGAACACAGCGCCAATGCGCGGACTCAACTGGTTTGCCTGCACGTATTCGTCCATGCCGTCATAGCGCAGGCCGTAGTTCAGGGTCAGCCTGTCGTTGATTTTCCACTCGTCCTGGAGATACGCGCTGTACAGGTAGCCCGTCTTGCTGCTCGAATCGGAAAGCGTAAAGGGCACATCCGAGGTCTGATTGCCATTGGCGTCGGCGGGGAAAACGGTCACGTTGTCCCAGAAGTTCGCATGCTCCTGCTGAAAGAGCACGCCGGCGCGCAGCGTGTGGTGGTCGTTCAGCCGGTACGTGGTATCGGCCTGCAGGCCGTTGGCGGTATCGCTGTGGAAGTCCTGCGAGGCGACGCCGTTGAAGATCAGGTCGCCGACCGGGTCCGGGTTGAACTGGGTGCGCGTATAGCGCGTGAAAAGCGCAACCTGATAGTCGAGGGCGCCGCCGTTGGTCCCCTGCAGCGCGACGACCGCGAAGTTGTTCAGCTCCGACTGGGTTTCGTTCAGGTTGGCGGAATCGAACGTCGGCACGCCGGCGAGCATGAAGTTTGGCGTGAGGCCGGGCGTATTCGGGATCTCGAACTGGTTGGCTGTCGTGCCGAACATCACGCTCACGCGCGTGAGCGGGTTGATGATGTACGACATATACCCGAAGGCATTGCCCTGGCGCGTGTGATCGTGAATCGGGCTCGGCGACGCGGTGGGCGCCTCGATGCCGAGATTGTTTTCGCCCAGCGAGCCGCTGAAGAAATAGCTGAAATCGCCCTTGCTGCCGTAGACATCGGCGCTCGTCTGGATGGTCTGGTGGCTGCCGCCGTAGACATCGATCGAGCCGCCGTTGCCGAGATCGCCCGATTTGGTGCGGATATCCACGATGCCGGCTGTGCGGTAGCCGTATTCGGCCGGCAGCGCGCCGGTCAGGAGATTGACCTGGTCGATGATGCGCGTATCGAGCGATTGCCCGAAACCGCTGATCGGCTCGGGAATCAGAACGCCGTTGATCCGGTATTGCAGGTCGGCGTGGTCGCCCCGTACATGCAGTTGGCCGTATGAGTCGTCCGCGACGCCGGGGGCCTGCAGCAGCACCTGGTTCAGCGGCGTGTTTTCGCCCTGCGGCATGGCCTGGATGTCGGCCTGGGTGATCCGGTAGATGCTGCTGCCCGTCTCCGGCAGCAGGCCGTTGCGTGCCGCGTTGAGCCGCTTCGCATTGACCTGCACGTCGAGCATGTCGCCCTTGCCCAGAACCACGGCCACGCTGGCCGGACTCGCCGGCGCCGTGGTCGAGATCTGCGAAGCGGCGGCGAAACCGGGCGCCGTTACGGTCACGGCATAAGTGCCCGTGGCGACGTGAAGGAGTTCGAAGTGTCCGGTCGCATCGGTCGTGGTCTGTCCTGCCTGAGTGCCGCTCGCATCCTGGAGCACGACAGCGGCATGATCCACCGGCTTCCCGGTCGTGTCCTTCACTATGCCGTTGAGTGTGGTGTCGGCGTCTGCGGCCTGCGCCTGACTGGCCGTGATCATGGCGAACGAGACTAGCGCCGCGCGGGCGATGAGTGTGCGGTGGATCATGATGCGGTCTGGAAGCGTTATTGTTTTCCGCGCGTACCTCACAAAGCTTCGCCTTGTCGCGGGATCTAAATGAAATGATATAACATTGCATTTAGATCCCGCCATAGTTGACTGGATAAAAAATCGAAAGAAGGTAAAGAAATAGATATGAAAGTTATTTGTTGGTTATTTTAAATAATCGATGCGGGCGTGCGGACGAAAGGGGAGTGCGGTTGTTGCACCGCAGCCGGCGTGGCACGATATCGAGTCCACCACCTCGTGCACGATTTCGCGACTGCGTTAAGGGAACCCCGCTTATCGCCTTGCTGTATCTCCCGCAACGGTACGCGCCCCGACAATCCGTCCTGCTCGGTACGATGTCGGCCGCGGTCTGGTCGCTGTCGTCTGGCCATTGTTCACTTGATTGATTCCACCATGCTTCGATTCGAAAACCTCAGCAAACGCTTTGGCGAGCGCGTTATCTTTCAGGGACTGCATCACGCCAGCGGCGCTGGATGCGTGGCCCTCTGCGATGAAAACGGCAGCGGCAAGTCCACGCTGCTCGGCATCCTTGCCGGCGCGATCGACGCCGACGAGGGGGAGGTCTGGCTCGACGGTCATTCGCTGCGTACCGATGCGCTCAAGGCGAAATCCGCGCTGGCCTATGTGCCCGACGACTGCATGGCGTATCCGTTCCAGACGGGCCGGGCGTTTCTCGAACTCGTGGCGTCGACAAAGAAGACAGTCGTCGACGCCCGCACGCTCGATTTTGCGCACCGCTTCGGCCTCGCTCCGCACCTCGAGAAGCGCTTCGAGCAGATGTCGCTCGGCACCCGCAAGAAAATATTCCTGACGGCGACGATGCTGGGCGAGCCCGCCGTCGTCATTGCTGACGAGCCGGGCAACGGACTCGACGCCGCCGCGCGCGCGGTTCTCATCGATCTGTTCAGGAATCTGGCCAAAGACAGCGCGGTCTTCTTTTCGAGCCACGATTTGCAGCTTGCGCGCGCTTGCGAGGCGAAAGTCACGAGTTTTGCCGATCTTGGCATGGCCGTGTGTGGCGTAGTCGGGCTGCGCAGTCCCGTGACTCGACCCTCTATGGCTACGTCGACCGGTCGCGATTGCGCGCGCGCGTGGCGCCCGTGATCACCGCGACGCCGAGCAGTATCACCGCCACGATCTCGATGATGTGCAGCGCAACATGCAGCGCCATCAATGCCCACGCCACGCCGCCGATAAAAATGATCCATCCGATCAGATAGATGAGCAGGGTCATCGTTCCTCTCCTTGTGATTTCGGCCTGGGTGCAGTGCAAACAACGCCATTGGCGAAAGTGCGATCAACCCGCCTTTCACCAGGCGCAATAGGTCGAAGCACATTGCGCGCCTGACGTTGCCATCGCGCGCGGCCGATGTTGGGCTCTTAACGCAATACGGCGGCGTCGTTTATCACCAACACGAACTGGCAGTCGTATTCCGGTGAAAGCAGTCTCTCGAACTTTTCGCAGATGGCTGTCATCACGTTTCTGATGATGGTCAGCGCCACAGCCGGTGTGGCCGCCGCCGCGGGTTTCATACGCGGCCTTGGTCGCCGCAGCGTCGCGGAGATCGGCAACTACTGGGTCGACTTCACGCGCGTGCTCTATCGCGTGCTGCTGCCGCTTTCCCTGCTCATGGCGCTGGTCTATGTCTGGCAGGGCATGCCGCAGACCCTCGCGAGCGAGACGGTCGCGACGACGCTCGAAGGCGCGCAGCAGCACATCGTGCTGGGGCCGGTCGCCAGCCTCGAGTCGATCAAGCATATCGGCACCTACGGCGGCGGCTTCTTCGGCATGAACGCGGCGCATCCGTTCGAAAACCCGACGCCGCTCACCAACACACTGCACATGCTCTGCATGCTGCGTCCCGCCGACGAACATGCTCGTCTGGGCGATGCCAAAACGCAGCTCCTTGCCTTCCATGTTGCCACCGGCCTGCCGTTGACTCGCCTGCTGGTCCGCGTGCAACGGTGCGAAGTTCGGATTGCCGCCGTGCTCCGCCCCATAGATCAGCGCCACGCAAACCACGAACATCGCGCTGAACGCGGCAAAGAACGCCCAACCCTGGCGGCGGCGCAGCAGCATGCTGCCGAACGTGTAGGCCAGCGCGGAGGGAATCAGCCTCGGGCACGGCGAACAACGGTTCCGCGTTCGCGGGCCTGAATTCGAACACGCCGTTCTTCAATACGACGATTGCCTTCGCGATGCTGTTCGGCCGCTATTTCACGCTGCTGCCCATGCTCGCGGTGGCGGGCTCCCTCGCGATGAAGAAGACCGTGCCGGAAGGGCCCGGCACGCTGCCGACCGCGACGCCGCTATTCACGGCGCTGCTCGTGTTCGTGGTGGTGCTCGTAGGTGGTCTGACCTTCTTCCCGGCGCTCGCGCTCGGCCCCGTGGTCGAGCATCTGATGCTGACCAATGGACATTTGTTCTAAGGATGCCGAATGAATTCGAATGTGCAGAGTGCGCGCGCGGTCGCTGAACCCGCGCAAGGCGCCGCGTCACCCGCGCCGTCGCTGCGGGCGTTGATGCGACCGGCGCTGGTGTCGGCAGTGTTTTTCATGCTGTTGACGGGGCTGGCCTACCCACTGCTGACCACGGGCATCGCTCAGGTGCTAATGCCCTCGCAGATCCCGCGCTTCAGAAGCCTGCTGATTCCAGCAGGCTTCTATACGGGCAACGACAGCAGATCGTCTGGCAGAACGGCGCGCGGGCTAGTTAGTGCCCATGCGCCTCGCGGAATCCGGCGTCCTTTTCGAGCCGGCGACCGTGGGTGCCGACGTGGAATCCCGCCGAGATCACAAACAGGACTCCGGCGAATGGCCAGATATAGATTGCCAGCGAGAAGCAAACCCAAATCGCTTCTTGTGGCGGATACGCCTGGAGCGCCCAGACGAGACAGGCAACTGGCAACAGCATCAGACACAGCGCCGACCGCGTGAGAAAAGTGGCGGCTCTTGCTTTCTTTAGCGTCTCTGCTTGCATGCCTGGCTCCATGGGGAATGGCATTGGGACATAGAGTCGCATGGCGACCATTTGTCGCATACTTAGTAATATCCCTGACAGGTGCCACTTTTGCGCACTGCAATCTGCGAAAAGGATTCGTGATGCTGCATAGCCCTTCTGAATCGATCGTAGTTCTGATCGACTTGCAAACGAGACTGATGCCTGCGATTCACGACGGCGCATCCGTTACCGCGCAAGCCCTCAGGCTCGGGCGGATTGCTCGAGGTCTCGATGTTCCGGTCATCGGGACAGAACAGAATCCGGGCGCACTCGGCGAAAACGCGCAGGAAATAAAAGATCTGTGCTTGATGACTGTTGCAAAGCACCATTTCGACGCTACCGCCGATGGTCTGTTTGAAGCGCTGCCTGAAGGGCGAACCCGAGCCATCGTCGCGGGATGCGAGGCGCATGTCTGCGTATTGCAAACGGCAATCGGTTTGCTGCGTCGCGGCCTATCGGTCACTCTCGTTATCGATGCGATGGGTTCGCGCAAAGCCGTCGACAAAGAGGCGGCCATTGCGCGGCTGAACAAGGCGGGCGCCGAAGTGGCGACGGTCGAGATGGTCGCGTTCGAATGGCTGCGCTCGAGCCAGCACCCGCGATTCCGCGACATACTGCAGTTGATCAAGTAAGCGGCCACCAGCAGGCCAAAAGCGGCTCGATCATCGGCAAAACGCGGCGCCAGAGAGCAAGGCAACTATCGTCGAGGGTACGAGATACTCGACGAACGTCCAGACAATAAGCGCTCCGAATGAAACGGCCAGCATGACCTGCACGATGCGCACGGCCAACGCCTCGCTCACGAAGGCTGGCCCGCGATCATGGCGCGCTGCACGACCCGCACGTCGTCGATCGGCAAGTGCATCAATCCAGCGATGATGCCGAGCGCAATCGAGCCCTGCCAGAGCAGGCTGTAGCTATGCGTCGCGTCAAACACCACGCCGCCCAGCCAGACGCCGAAGAAACTGCCGATCTGATGCCCGAGAAACACGAAGCCGAAGAGCGTCGAGATATAGCGGACGCCGAACATCTGCGAAACGATCCCGCTCGTCAGCGGCACGGTGCCGAGCCACATGAACCCCATCGCGAACGCGAATACATAGAGCGTGAGGGGCGAGAGCGGCAAGGCGAGGAACAGCGCCATCACGCCCGTCCGTGCGAAGTAGATTGCCGAGAGCAGATACTTGCGGCGCAAAAATCCGCCCGCGTAACCGCATAAAAACGTGCCCGCGGTGTTGGCCAGCGCGATCAGCGCGAGCGCCAGACTCGCTTCGCGCGCGCTCATGCCTTTGTCGAGCAAATATGCCGGCAGGTGCGCGCCGATGAACGCAAGCTGGAAGCCGCACGACAAAAAGCCCAGATTGAGCAGCCAGAACCCGCGATGCGCGAACGCTTTGCCAATCGCACGGCGCAGGGTCTCGTGCGTATCGATCGCGCCGCTGCGCTCCGCCGGACGATCGCGCAGCCATGCCGCGAGCGGCGCGCTGGCGAGCATGACGGCGGCGAGCACGAGAATGGCGGTGACCCAGCCGAATCTGCCGATCATCCCTTGCGTGAGCGGCACGACGCAGAATTGGCCCAGGCCGCCGAACATGCCCGCCACGCTCAGCGCCCAGCTACGCTGTTCGGCTGCGAAGAGCCGCGAGAGCGCGCCATAGACGGCGCCGAACGCGGTTCCGGACAGTGCAACGCCGAGCACCACGCCCACGCCAAACGTGTAGATGCCTGGCGTCGCGCTCAGTGCCATCATCGCGAGTCCAAGCGCGTAGAGCAGGGCGCCCGCGAAGATCACGCGCGCGGAGCCGAAGCGGTCGGAGATCATGCCCGTGAGCGGTTGCGCAACGCCCCACAGCAGGTTTTGCAGCGCGAGCGCGAGGCCGAAGGTCTCGCGCGACCAGCCGCGCTCGAGCGTGACGGGCAACAGGAAAAGCCCTTGCACGTTGCGCACGCCGAGCGCCGCGCCCATCACTACGCCACCTGCGATCACGAGCAGCCAGCGGCGGCGCCATGCATCGTCGATCCCGCTCATCGTTCGCCTCCTCGCACTGGGCGCTTCGCAGTTGCGCCGTATTGCGTCTAGTAGAGCGCAGGACGGCGAGTTGGCTCAAGCGAGTTTTTGGCACGCTTCGCATGCGCTTTGCTCATGCGATTTGGCTTTGGCGAGCCTGGTCGACGATCCAGCCGATGACGGCGCGCACGTCGTCGCGCGGTGCTTCGTCGGCCTGATGCAGCCAGTAGGCATAGCCAGTCGGGCCCTCGGCGGGCGCATTGCCGATCGCGGCGAGCCGGCCGTCGGCAAGCAGCGGCTGCACGAGGGCGAGGCGCCCGAGTGCGATACCGCGGCCGGCAATGGCGGCCTGAATGACCTGGTCGTACTGGTTGAAACGCAGCACGCCGCGAAGCGGCGCGCTGGCGAGGCCGCGTGCGCCCAGATGATCTGCCCAGCGCAGCATCGGGCGGCGCACGCCCTCGAATTCGAGCAGCACGTGGCGCGCGAGCGTGGCCGCGTCGAGCTTCTTCACATTCAACGAAGGATGCGCGACCGGCAATACATATTCGTCGTACAGATGTACCGCGCGATTCGCCGCCTCCGGCGCAATGCGGGCCGGCGCGTAACGCAGAGCGAGGTCGATGCCTTCGGCGCGCAGATCAAGCACTTTCTCGGAGGTCGCAAGGCGCAGATCGATATCGGGAAGCAGGCGTTGCAGCTCGCCGATACGCGGCAGCAGCCACAGGCCGGCAATGCCGATGCTGGCGGTAATCGTCACGGGCTGGCGCGTCTCTCGCGCGGCCAGCGCGCCGACGATTTCCTGCATCTGCTGCACCGCGCTGTCCGCAACGCGCAGCAGGCGCTCGCCCTCCGCTGTGAGCGAGATCGAACGATAGCCGCGGTTGAAAAGGCGCATGCCGAGCGCCTCTTCGAGCGCAGCGATCTGGCGGCTCACGGCGGATTGGGTCACGCACAAGTCGTCGGCGGCGAGCGTGATGCTCATGCGCCGGCCCACCGCGACGAAACCGCGAATGAGGTCGAGAGGAGGGAGTTTCACGAGCGGCACTGACATGCGTTTTCCTCATGCGAAAGCAGCGCAAAGATTGATTGAACGGGCGGCCAAGGTCAAGTGAAATCGACACTCAGGTTTCTTCATGGAGCACGTTCATGGATTCAGGCGATCCGGGCGGGGCGCGTCCTCTCGCCGTCGGCATCACCGCCGCCGATGGCTTTACGCTTCGCGCTTATGTGTGGCGTCGTCATGCCCGGCTGAACGCGGACGCGTCGCGTCCGGTGGTCATCGTCAATTCGGCCACGTCGGTGCGCTGCCACTACTATTTCCGCTTTGCCGCATGGCTGCACCAGCAGGGTTTCGACGTGCTGGTCTACGACTACCGTGGCATTGGCGGCTCGCAGCCCGTTGCGCTCGCAACGCTCGACGCGAGCTGGCTGGAATGGGGCGAACGCGATTTCGAAGCGGTGCTGCGCTACGCGCGAAGCATGTTCCCGGGGCAACCGATCGACGTCGTCGGGCATAGCATCGGCGGCTTCCTGATCGGGCTCGCGCCGTCGAATCGTCTCATTCGCCGCGTCTTCACCGTCGGCACGCAGTACGCGTATTGGCGCGATTACGCGCCGCGCAGCATGCCGCTCATGCTCTGGAAATGGCATGTCGTGATGCCGGTTTTGACCGGCCTGATGGGTTATTTCCCCGCATCATGGTTCGGATGGATGGAGGACACGCCGCGCGGCGTCGCGAAGATCTGGAGCCGGGGCCGCGCCCGCTTTGAAGACACGCTCAGCAAAGGGTCGCTTGCGCGCACGCCCGAACAGCGCGCCGGCATCGTCGCTCGTTTTGGCCCATGGATAGCGCGTGTATCGACAGTATGCGGGCATCTTCGGTGCGAATATTTCGGCGTGGAATGAAATGTGGATCGGCGACGGACAGAATCAGGACGCGACGCGCAATGCGTCTTCCCGCTGCGTGGCGAAGCGGTTCGCGGGACGAGGCAAGCCAAGATGCTCGCGCAGCGTGCGCCCCGTATATTCCGTGCGAAAGAGTCCGCGACGCTGCAATTCGGGCACCACGTACTGCACGAATTCGGTGAGGCCGCCGGGCAGCCACGGCGACATGATATTGAAGCCGTCGGCACCTTCTTCCTCGTACCATTGCTGAAGCTGGTCGGCAATGCTTTGCGGCGTGCCGATCACCTGTTGATGCCCGCGCGCGCCCGCAATGCGCAGATAAAGATCGCGTATCGTGAGGTTGTCGCGCCGCGCGAGATCGAGCAGCAGGCGTTGCCGGCTCTTGCCGCCGTTGGTTTCCGGCAGGTCGGGCACGGGGCCGTCCACGGGATACTGCGAGAGGTCGAGGCCGCCTGACATGTTCGCGAGCAGTTGCAATCCCACGCTCGGATGGATCAGCGCCTGCAGCGCGTCGAACTTCTCCTGCGCTTCTTCCTGCGTGCGTCCGATCACGGGGAAAATGCCCGGCATGATCCTGAGATGCTCGGGGCGGCGGCCGTAACGCGCGAGCCGCCCCTTCACGTCGCGATAGAACTCCTTCGCTTCATCGAGTGTTTGATGCGCGACGAAAATGACTTCGGCAGTTTGCGCCGCGAGTTCCCTGCCGGCCTCCGAGGCGCCCGCCTGTACGACGACCGGCCAGCCTTGCGGCGAACGTGCGACGTTGAGCGGGCCGCGTACCTTGAAGTGCTTGCCGCGATAGTCCAGCGTGTGAAGCTTCTGCGGATCGAAGTAGATGCCGCTCGCCTTCTCGCGAATGAAGGCGTCGTCTTCCCAACTGTCCCAAAGCCCGGAGACCACGTCGTAGAACTCTTTCGCGCGCTCGTAGCGCACGGCGTGATCGAGATGCTTGTCGAGGCTGAAGTTGTGCGCTTCGGTTTCGGTGCTCGACGTCACGAGATTCCAGCCCGAGCGGCCGCCGCTCAGATAGTCGAGCGAGGCGAACTTGCGGGCCACGTTATAGGGCTCGTTGAACGAGGTCGACACCGTGGCGATGAGCCCGATGTGTTTCGTGACCACCGAGAGCGCCGAGAGCAGCGTGATCGGCTCGAAATGATCGGCGCGTGCGGTGCGCGAGAGCGAAGGCACATGCGTGTCGCGCACGCCCACGCTATCGGCGAAAAAGACGGCGTCGAATTTAGCGCGCTCGGCCGTTTGCGCCAGTTCGGCGTAGTGCGCGAAATCGAGGCCGCCGGCGGCGTGCGCATCCGGATGACGCCACGCGGCGATATGGTGGCCCGTCTCCATCAGGAAGGCGCCGAGGCTCAATTGTCCCTGGCGTCGCGGTGCTGCGCTCATGTGTGCTCCTCGATTGGGGTTGGCGTTCGCTACGGAACGGAAGGCAAGGATTCAATGCGAGAGCGGCTTGTGCGCCGTCGCAATGATCATGCGCCGCGCGAGTGCATAGCCGCCGCGTGCGCTGCGATGCGCTTCGAGCGCACTCGCGAGCCCTGCGCGCACGTGAGCGATGTCTTCAGGCGTGAGCGAGGAGAGGAAATTGCCAAACGAACTGGACCGGCTGAAGGCGAGCACATCGTCGACGTTGTCGAAGGTGTCGCCGAAGGTGCGAATCTCGTTGTGCGTCACCTCGAAGCCGGCGCCCCGGAGCAGGGCTGCCGAGCGCTCGCGCGTGAGCTTGTTCGGCGCGCCGATTCCGGCGCGCTGCCATTCGGGCTCGCTTGCAAATAGTGCATGCAGCACGACATGCAGATCGTGTGGGGCTTCTTCGGGCATGGTCGTGAAGCCGATCCGGCCGCCTGGCTTGAGCACACGCCACGCTTCGCGTAGCGCCTGCGCCTGATCGGGGATCCAGTGAATCACACTGTTGAAATACACCACGTCGTAGTGCGCAGCGGGCACCGTTTCCAGCGCTTCGGCGCGGCCGACGCGCGCGGCGAATCGGCCCTGCGCGCGTTCGAGCGCGCGTTGCACGCGCAGCGGCAACGGATCGAGGCCGAGCACCTCGCCGTGTGCGCCCACGCGCTGCGCCGCCGATCCGGTGAGACGGCCCGTACCGCAACCCACGTCGAGCACGCGTTCGCCTTCGCGCAAGCCGAGCACGTCGAGCAGTTGCAGACCGTGATGAAACTGGCGAATGCCAAGCCGGTCGTATTCTTCGACGAGCGTGGCGGAATCGAGTTGAAGGCTGGGCGCGCTCGACATATCGTGGTCCTGACCAAAGTTTGCCAGGGCCATTCTTGCCGATCGCTTATCTCACTACAAACAAGCAATTGAGCTATTCATAGTTGCGCGAGTGCGAGCGCGGCGATTCCGCCGTTACAGCGGATTTTCAAAAATGCGGGGGCAGTTCTTACTCCGCAATCGAACGAATGACGCGCGCCGGATTTCCACCGACGAGCGTATTCGGGGGAACGTCTTTCGTGACCACGGACCCTGCCGCCACCACCGAGTTCTCGCCGACGGTTACGCCGCCGATGATGGTCGCGCCGGCGGCGATCCAGACGTTCCTCTCGATCACGATGGGCTTTGCGATGACGCCCTCGCGCCGCCGGGAAGGTTCGACGGGATGGCCGGACGTGATGAGGCTCACGTTCGGGCCGATCATCACGTCGTCGGCAATGTCGAGGCCGCCCAGGTCATAGAAAGTGCAATTCTGGTTGACGAAGACGTTGCGCCCGACGCGGATCTCGACCCCGCCGCTCGTGTAGAACGGCGGGATCAACAGGAAGCTGTCGTCGACCTTCTTGCCGACGAGTTCACTGAACAAGGCTCGGACTTCATCGGCATCGTCGAAGGTCAACCGGTTGATCCTGGCGGTAATCGCCATCGCCCGCTTGAGGTTGGCGGTCATGGCCGCGGATTCCGGCGTTCGTCTGGCAACTATCGTGGTACGGTCGTCATTCGCCATGCGTCGTTTTTCTCCAGTGATCCGCCGGATTGTGCCTCAGAGGTTGATCTGTCCACCCATCTCGACAACCCGGTTCGCGGGCAGGCTGTAGTACTCGGCCGCCTGCGCTGCGTTGCGCGCCATGAACGCGAACAGCTTCTCGCGCCATAGCGACATGCCTTTGCTCTCTGCCGTTGCGAGGATCGTGTCGCGGGCCAGGAAGAACGACGTGGCTGCGGGCTCGTACTGCCATGTGGGTATCTGCTTCTGCACGAGCAGGAGCACTGCCGGCACGTTGGGCATTTCCATGAAGCCGTGACGCGCCGCGACCGCGTAGCAACCATGCCCAAGATCGCTAACCGAGACTTTCTCGCTTTCGGGTACGTGTGGAACGTTCTCGGTCGTACCGGCCAGAAAGATATTGGTCTCGTGCATCACGCCGTTATGCTTGAGATTGTGCATGAACGCGCTCGGCGTCATGCCGGGTACGCCGCCCGGAAACACCGCCGTTCCGCCCACGCGGGGAGGCGGGTGCGATCCGTCGCACAGCGAGTGAATGAATGCCGGAAGCGGCAGGTTGTCGCTTTTCACACGCTCGACGACCATTTCCCGCCCGCGATGCCATGTCGTCATGATGGTGAACAGCACGCCGCCTGCCAGCAGCGGAAACCATCCGCCGTCGAGGACCTTGCTCGCATTACTCGCGACGAATATCGCATCCACGACGGCCAGCGGCCCGATCACCGCCAGCGTTGCGACCGGTTTCCAGTTCCACAGGCAGTGGGTGACGAAGTACATGAGCAGCGTCGTGAGCAGCATCGTCGAGGCGACGGCAATGCCATAGGCGGCCGCGAGGTTATCGGAAGAGCGGAAGAACACGACGAGGAATACGACCGCCGCATAGAGCGAGATGTTGATGAACGGTACGTAGACCTGACCGACTTCGTGCGTCGAAGTGTGGATGACGGGGATGCGCGGCAGCAACCCAAGCTGGACAGCCTGCTTCGTCATGGAAAACGCGCCGGAAATGACGGCTTGCGACGCGATGATCGTCGCGGCTGTTGCCAGCAGCACCAACGGAAGCAGTGCCCAACCCGGCGCCTGGGAGAAGAATGGCTGCGTGAGCGCCGAAGGCGTCGACAGCACGAGCGCGGCCTGGCCAAAGTAGTTGAGAACGAGGCTTGGCAGCACGAGCAGCAGCCACGCGAGCCGGATCGGCGTCTTGCCGAAGTGCCCCATGTCCGCATAGAGCGCTTCGCCGCCCGTCAAGGCAAGGAACACGGAACCGAGGACGACGAACGCCGTACCGGGTGCGTGCGCCACGAAGCTCAATGCGTAAGACGGCAATGCGCCGCGCAATATGCCGGGGTTGTGCGCGATATGAGCGACGCCAAGCACGGCGAGCGTCAGGAACCAGACGATCATGACCGGTCCAAAGACTTTTCCGACCGTGGCCGTGCCGTGTTTTTGAAGCTTGAACAGGCCGGTCAGGATAACGAGTGAGATAGGCACGACCCACGTGGCCAGATGAGGATCCACGAGTTCGACGCCTTCCACTGCCGAGATGACCGAAATCGCTGGCGTGATCATCGAGTCGCCATAAAACATCGCGGCGCCGAATACGCCGAGCGTCAGAAGCACGGTGCGCAGACGCACGGGCGCCACGCGAGCGGCCAGTGCCGTGAGCGCGAGAATGCCGCCTTCGCCGTCGTTGTCCGCACGCATGACGAAGCTCACATACTTGAGCGTCACGACAATGATGATCGACCAGAGGATCAGCGACACGATCCCGAATACGTTGGTCTGGCTAATTCCGCCGGCGGCTTTCAGGCATTCGCGCAAGGTGTAGAGCGGGCTGGTTCCGATGTCGCCGAAAACCACGCCTATGGCACCCAGAATCAGGGCGGGAGGGACGTCTGTAGTTTGACTGGATGAACGCGCGGATATGGAGGCCATGGGTAAGGAAAATGAAATTCAACGTCCCGCGGGACGGGCTGCGGAGCACAAACGTCAGGCCTGGTCTTGCGGCTGATGGGGGTGACGCGGCCTCAAGGCTGCGATCGGCAGGCAGGCGCCACGTCTGCAATGTCCGCGCGATTGTGATGGGCGTCCGGTTGCCTGAGGCTCCGGATCCCCCAGATTGCAATCAGAAGGCCCCCATCAAAGCCGCAATCCAGAAGGAGCCAGGTCGTCGTCATGTCGTATCCCCAAAGTGTGGTCGATTGCGCGCAGGAACAGCGGGTCCCGACTCGCACGCTACAATCGCGCGACAGATACTACAGGCGCATCCTTTCAGAACGCATGACCCGTCTCCCGACGCTCAAGGAAACCGTTTCGCGAGGGCTGCGGCGGCTCGCCCTGTGGGGCCCGGGGCTGCTCGTGATGCTGGCCGACTGCGACGCAGGCAACGTCGTGGCGGCCGCGCAGGCCGGCGCGCAAACGGGGCTGCGGCTCTTGCCCGTGCTGCTTGCGCTGGTCCCGCTGCTCTACATGGTTCAGGAACTGACCGTTCGCCTCGGCATATTTACCGGGCGCGGTTATGGCGAACTCATCCGCTCGCGCTTCGGACCGGTTTGGGCGGCGCTGGCCGCGTCGGGGCTGGTCGTGGCCGTGCTGGGGTCGCTCGTGACGGAGTTCACGGGCGTTGCGGGCGTGGGGGAAATGTATGGCGTGTCGCGTGCCGTCACGCTGCCGCTCGCCGTCATCCTGTTGACCGGAATCGTGCTCACGGGCTCGCACAAGCGCGTGGACCGGATCGCCATTGCCATCGGCGCATTCGACCTGACGTTCTTCGCCGTCGCATGGAGTGCGCGCCACAAACTCCAGGTCATGGTCCCGCAGATGACTCACCTGGCGGCGGGCGGCCGTGAGGCCGGCTATCTGGCGGCGGCGCTCATTGGCGCGACGTTCAATCCGTGGATGGTGTTCTATCAGCAGGCGGCGGTCGCGGACAGCCTCACGGCGAAGGACTTCACGTCGGCCAGAGTCGAGACGGCGGTCGGTGCGGTCCTCACGCAATTGCTGACGGCAGCGGTGCTCGTCGCTGCTGCGGCGACGTTGTCGGCGCATGGCGAGCCGCGCTCCCTCGACAGCATCGGCGAAATCAGCAATGCGCTCGTTGCCGTAACGGGCCCGTTTGCAGGCCGTCTGCTATTTGGCGCGGGCGTGCTCGGTGCGGCGCTGGTGGCAGCCATCGTGAGTTCTCTCGCGCTGGCATGGGGGCTCGGCGATGTGTTCGGGTACCGTGCCTCGCTCGAGGACCGTCCCGACCGCGCGCCCTGGTTCTACGGCGCGTATGCGCTGGCCGTTGCAGGCAGTGCCTGGGCTGTCTGGCTCGCGCCCGACCTCGTTTCCCTGAACGTTGCGGCGCAGGTGGTCAATACGCTGATGTTGCCGCTCGTGTTGGGGTTGCTCGTCGCCCTGAGCCTCACCGCGCTCCCGCAACGGTATCGGCCCCGCGGGCTTTATTTGTGGCTCGTGGTCTTCGTGGGGGCGGTCGTGTGTGCCGCGGGTGTCTGGGGCGCGGTGCAGGGTCTGCGCCCTTTACCCATGATCGCTGGCTTACAGATTCTTTAATAGTGCGAAGTAGACGGCGGCAAACACCACGACAATGCCGATGTTCACGGCCAGTCGTAGCCAGAACAGATTTTTGAGGAAAATAATATCCACGCCGACGACAACGGCTATCAACAACAAGATGTAAATCGCAACGTACACGTGTCTCATCATTTCGATCGCCAGTCAAAAGATCCCGGTTGCGAACTGCCATGGAATCAGGATACGCCGGGACCACGCGCCTCACACGTCGCCTACGTTTCCATTCATTTCACAGCCTGGTGCGGCGCATCAGCCAGGGTCGCCCGATGCGGCCGGACGCGCGTTTCCCTGTTTCTGTTGTTTTGTTGCTATCTTGCTGAAATCGATGTTGCGAAAGGCTTTTCTGGCTATAGTTAAAGTGCTTTCTCAAACACTTGATGCGACGCGGTAAGAATTGCGCCCTGCATCAAGAACGTTCGGTTTATGCAGGGTGTTTTCGCGGTTTCCGGCGAAAAGGCTGCAAAACTAACCGATCTCTGGGAGGACCAGATGAGACGCACGAAGACGCAGTCATTGCGTTATCAGGTCGAAAAATGGCTCGCACCGACCTCGCCGGTGCATGTCACCGCGTTTGGCCATACCCCTTCGGGCAGGGCGCGCTACGTGTGCGTAGAGACGCGCCAGACAACGGGATTTCACGCGCTGTTCTTCTTTCAGCACGACGACGGTTACTGGAATGTATTTCCTCCCGTGGGTGACCAGGGGCAGTGAGGCGGAAAATTTAGTTAGGCATCCAATATAAACGAAAGCGCTTCACTGCATCGCCGCTTCCTCGATGCAGGAGAGAAAGCGCGAGGCCGCCGAGGTGAGCGGGCGTTCGCGCCTTTGCACGACGTAGACGTCCATGTCGGGAAATGACTCGTGGAGCTTCAACTCACGGATCCTGCGGCGCTTCATCTCGAGCTGGAACATCTATAGCGGCGGCTTCGATTATTTCCCGCTGTCGTACCTCGATCTGAATGCCGGCGTGTACTACCAGCAGGACCGCGTGAACTCCGGGGGGCACTCGGTGATGGGCGCGATCGGCTCTCAGTTCTTCCTCTCGAAGCGCACGGCGCTGTATGCGCAGGTCGGCCTCGTCAACAACACGTGCGCCCGACAACTAAAACGAAGCAACATGACCACCATGGGTATTCAAAAGCTCGCCGTTATTGTCGGCGCTGCCGCGGCGTTGGCTGCGCTCAACGTGCAGGCGCAGCCCGCCGCTTCCTCGCATTGGCTTACGTGCCGGGACCGTTCGCATGCGTGCGCCGATGCAGCGGTCCCAGCGCGGTGGAGAGCAGCGCGCAGGGCAGCAGGATCGCGACGAGTGCGAACATCGTCGTCCTGAACGCATGGGCGTAGTCGATGACGCCGGGCGCCGCGCCGAGCGTCGAGAAGAACAGGCCGCCTAGCGTCGCCGCGCCGACGGCGGCGCCGATCTGCAGCGTCGCCGTGACCATGCCCGAGGCGATGCCCGCGCGCTCGGGCTCCACTTCGGCCAGCACGATGCGCACGACGGAAGGCAAAACGAGCCCCTGGCCGATGCCGATCGCCGCGAGTCCGAGGTAGAACCCGGCGCCGGGCTGCGCCACGCCCGCGAGCGCAGCCGCAATCGCGAGCCCACCCGCGAGCATCACGAAGCCCAGCGTCAGCACGCGGTAGCCGCCGAACCGGTGCACGAGGCGCGGCATCAACAGCGGGCTGGAAAGAAAGCCGATGCCGAACGGCAGGATCGCGAGTCCCGAAGCGAGCGGCGTCCAATGCAGGCCGCCTTGCAGATAAATGCCGTAGGTCAGGAAGAACGCACTCATCGTATAGAAGAGGAACGCCAGCACGAGACCAACCGCAATGACCGGATTGCGGAAGAGGCGCACGTCGAGCAGCGGATCCCTGCCATTGACGAGGCTGCGCCACTCCACGCGCAGCAGCAGGCCGAGCATGGGCAGCGAGCCGGCGAGGCAGGCGAGCATCCACAGCGGCCAGCCCGACTCGCGTCCGCGCGTGAGCGGATAAACGAGCATCAGCAGAAACAGCGACAGCAGCAGGGTGCCCGGCACGTCGATGCGCTTGCCGCGCGGCGGGCGGCTTTCCGGGATGAAGCGCCAGCTGCCGATGAGCGCGAACACGCCGATGGGCAGGTTGACGAGAAAGATCGCGCGCCAGCCCAGACCGAACGGGTGCAGGCTGATGAGCGCGCCGCCGCCCAGCTGGCCGATCACGGCGGCCACGCCGAAAACGAAGGCGTAAAGCCCCATCACGCGCACCTGCTCGTGCGGCGTGAATACGCTGCGGATCGTGGCCAGCACCTGCGGCGCGAGGGTCGCGGCGAACAGGCCTTGCAGGATGCGTCCGGCGACGAGCGCCGTGCCGCTGGTGGCGAGGCCGCAGAACGTGGAGGCGACGACGAACCCCGCCATGCCCACCATGAAGATGCGCTTGCGGCCGTACAGGTCGCCGAGGCGCCCGCCCGTGATCAGCATGACGGCATTCGCGCACGCGTAGGCCGAGACGACCAGCTGGAGTTCGGACGCGTTCGCGCCGAGTCCGTCGCGGATGGCGGGCAGCGCGAGGTTCACGATGAAGTAGTCGAGCGGCGGCAGAATCGCGCCCACCAGCAAGACGACCAGCGCCCAGCCGTGATGGCCGTGGCTGGCATCGGCGGCGGCGCGGGGCGTGACGGCGCAGGCGGCGTACGTATTGTCAGACATGGGTGTGCTCAGCGATAAAGGGCCGGATTTCGTCAGGCTGCGCTATCCAATGGACACGCAGCGTGAGCGTCCACTCGACATTGTGATCCACCTCGATCTGACGGAAAAGCGGGAATTGATGGTACTATCCATCGACTTACTCGATGGATAGTGGAATGTCATGCGTGGCTTCGAATTCGACCAGTTGAAGACGTTCGCGGCGGTGGCGAACGTGGGCAGCCTTTCAGCGGCGGCGCCGCTGCTGCATCTTTCGCAATCCACGATCAGCGAGCAGGTGCGCAAGCTCGAGGCGCGCGCGGGCATGCCGCTTTTCGTGCGCAGCAAGCGTGGCGTGGAGCTTACGCCTGCGGGCACACGTCTGCTCGAACATGCGCGGCGCCTCGTGGCGCTCAACGAAGCCGCCTTCGACGACGTGCGCGGCCAGGCCATCAAGGGCGAGCTGCGCGTGGCGATCACCGAGTACTTCCGCACCAACGAGGTGGCCGGTTTGCTCGTGCGGCTGCGCGACTGCTATCCGCAGCTGAGCTTGCATGTGAGCGCGATGAAGAGCGCCGATATCGAGGTCGCGTATGCGAAGCGGCAGGTCGATCTCGGCGTGGTCATGCACCTGTCGAGCGGCCCGTTCCGGCCTGCGGCCACCGACGCGGACGCGCGCTGGGAGTTGCTGCGCGAACCGCTCTACTGGGTCGCGTCGCCGACGCTCGCCGAGCAGTTGCCGCAAGCGTTGCCGCTCGTGCTGCTGCCGGGCGACTGCATGATGCACCAGGTCGCGGTGCGCTCGCTCGAAGAAAGCGCCATACCCTACGTGCTCGTTCACAGCGCGTCGGGCGTAGCCGGGCTGCAGTCCATGCTCGCAGCCGGTCTGGGCGTGGGATGCCTGTGCGCATCGGCAATCGGCGAGGGCCTCGTGCGGCTCGGCCCGAAGCACCGGCTGCCGGTCCTGCCCGACGCGGTGTTCTCGCTCGTGCCGCCGCACCCCGGCGAACGGGACACCGTGGCACAAGCGAGGGAAGTGCTGGCGCGGCAACTGCTGGTGTGATGCGGCGGCCGCGCCGGCGTGCTGCGCGCCTCAATGCGGCACGTTCACGACGCCGTCGTTCGCGCGAATCGCATTGCTGCCCGGGTTCTCCACGATGGCCGGCAGGTTCGCGAGCCCCAGCGGCGGCGCGGCGCCCGGGCTGCCGCCGCGCGGGATCGTGCGGATGACCTGGGAAGGCGGCAGCGGCGTGCCATTCTTCAGATGACTCCACATCAGATTGAGCGCCGCGATGTTGTAGTAGTGCACCGGCACGAAGTGCGTATCGAAGCCCGGCACGGCGAGGAACGCATCGAAGTGTTGTCCGTTGATCACCTCGTACAGCGACACGTGGCTGCGCGAACCTTCCCGCTCGCTGTTTGCCGCAAGATACGCGCGCGAAGCATGATTGATCGGCACGAGCGCGTCGCTGCGGCCTTGCACGATGATCGCGGGCTTGCCGTGCAGGTTCGCGTTCACGCTGATCGCCTGGACGCTCTGGCGCATGCGCGGATCGCCCTTCGTCCACAACGCGCGCAGACATGCCGCGCCCGCGAAGCTGGCATCGGGCGTGGCGAGCCGATGGTCGGCGCCGCCTGGCGGCGTGACGTTGTAGACGAGATTGACGCCATTGGTCGGCGGCACGCCGTTGCCCACGCCAAAGATGGTCAGCATGGGCGAGACGGCCGGCGCAGCGCCCGCGGCGCCCGTCGAAGCGTTCGTCGTGCCGAAGCTGAATCCGCACAGGTTGTCGAGCACGCTCGACCGCGTGTAGGCATCGGCGTAGGTCACCGCAACAGCCGGCACGGCCTGTGAATCCCACATCGGCGCGTGCAGCAGATCGGAGTCCGCTTCATAGCCGGCCTCATGCAGGCGCGCGAGCGCGTCGTTCGCCTGCGCCTGCGTGTCGCCGCCGTGGATGTAGCCTGCCGCCGCGAGCGAGGTGCAGCGCGCCTGGCGAATCGCGGTCGTGGTCGCCACGGGCAGCGCCGTGAGATAGGGCGCGCCGGCGGCGGCGTCCGCGAGCGCGGCGCAGGGTTGCAGCAGGTTCGCGAGCGTCATGTAGTCGGCCAGCGGTTTGCCGGCCGCGGCAATGCGCTGACCGCCTTCCCTGACTTGCGCGTCACCGGGCATGCGCACGTTGATCTGCGGTTCGCCGACCACCACCGCCGTGATCCACTTGCCCGTGTCCTCTTCGGCTGCGGCGAGCGATGCGCCGCCGCCGTTGCTCACGGAAGCCGCGATCGTCGTGATGTCGCCGGGCGCGTAGCGTACGCCGCGATTCGATGCGTCGACGCGCGGCGCGAACTGCTGGTTGAGCACCCAGTACGCGAACTGGACCGCTTCGAGTGTGTCCTTGCCCCAGTCGGCTTCGGGGTTCAGCTGCGAATGCGCGTGCTTGAACGCATAACGGTTCGGAAACTTCTGGTTGTAGGCGGCGAGCGCGCCCGCCGGCACGTTCGCGGTGAAAATGCTCGTGCGTCCCGCCGTTGCGGCGTTGGCCGTGACGCCATCGATCAATGTGACGAGGCCGCTCATCAGTTCTTCTGCGCCGTTGCCTGTGCCCTTGTCGGTATAGGCGACCGCGCAGCCGCGCTTGAGTCCCCACTCGCCGGCCGCCGAGATCGCGCCGTACACGCCGCGCGAACCCGACGACGTGGCTGTCACGATGCACGGGTTCGCCGGATTGAAGCTGGTTGGCACCTGCACGAGCAGGCTGACATTCTGGCGGCCGCTGCCGTCGTCGGCAAACGCGAGATATTCGGTGCCGGCAATTTTGCCTTCACCCAGCGTGTCGTTGCCGTAAAGATCGACGTTGGGCCCCCAGAAGCGGCCATAACCGCCGTTCGCGCTGATATCGACGAGCGCACGATAGTTCGACCAGATCGCGAGCCGGCGCAGTTCCGCGGCCGTCGGGGCCGCGGGGTTCGCGATGGCCGGCTGCGCCCCGGCAAGCCCGGTTTTGCCGAGCCCGGCGGTCAACAGATCGTCGCTGACGCCATCGTAGCTGGTGGTTTGCAGACTGCTCGCGACCACGAACGACGGCAGCCGGTTGAATGCCGGGTGACGGGCGTTACTTTCGGCAGCGTGTGCGCCGGGCACGAGCGCCGCGGCTGCGATGGCGATTGCGGCATGCAGGCGTGCCGTTTTACGCCGGACTGCGAACGGGGTATCTCTCATGGGTGTTTCCTTGTTTGTTGTTAGGGTAGGACGCACTGCATCGGGAAGACCGTTTCGACGTGCCGGCAACTCGGCACCCATGGACATTAGGACATCCTGAAAGCAGATACCAGGAGAGATTGCATGCGGCCACAAGGGGATCGCCTTCCACCTCGTACTGGCGATGGAAGGGCCCACTTGCTGGCTGTTCACGCGCGGTGGGGACCGCGTTCGGCTGGCGGATTCCTTGCGGGATTATTTGCAGAGCAGGAGCAGGCGCTCCTGATCCGAGCATGGCCGCCCATCGGCTCGTTGCGCGGCGGGGGAGCCTTGCGCCGCGGTCGAACCCGTGGGGGCCTTCATCGCGGCCCGATGCGCGAAACACGCCTTCAGGCGCCGCTCGACGGGCGGATAGTATTGCCAGCCTTTGCCGAGCCCCGGCAGCTCGAGCTTCACCTGCTTCCACTTCGGATGGCCGTGCTCCTGCAGGTTGTCGAAGTTCTCGCAGAGCGAATCGGCAAAGCGCTTCAGGTTGCCGACCGTATCGCGCAGGTTGTAGTCATAGGTGACGAGAAAGGCCTTGACCGTCCACGTCGGCACGTCTTCCTTGAGCCAGTTCGGGTAGCTCGACACGTGAATCGTCGCAGGATAGTAGGTTTGCTTTGCGCGCGCCGTTTCCGGCGCGTTCGGATCGACGCGCAGGAAGCGGATCTGCTGCAGCAGTTCGGGGTTCATGTCGGTAAAGAGCTTGGCGGGCTGCCCCGCGACGATGATCGCCACATCGATCTTCTTGACGATGAGTGCGGCCAGCGCGTCTTCGTTGCTCAGGTGCTGCGCGTTCTGCTCGGGAATCGGCTGGCCGAACATGAGGCGGTACAGCGTGGTCGCCGACTGCGCGGTGCCGCTGCCGATCAGGCCGACGCTGATCACCTTGTCCTTGATCTCGTTGATCGTCTTCATCGGCGAGTCGCTACGTACCACGAAGTAAATCTCTTCGTCGTAGAGCGGCATGATGAGCCGCAGTGGCCGTATCAGCGTGCCGGCCTCTTCGTTGCCGGAATTGGCCATGTCGACGTAAGCCTGGTAGACGTCGGACTGCACGAGCGCGAGCTTCACGCCGGGCTCGAAACGCATGCGCTGCACGTTTTCGGCCGAGCCTTTCGATGGGATCACTTCGAGGTCGATGCCCGCCGGCTGCGCGACCCATTTCGCCAGGTCCTGGCCGATCTGAATGTACGTCCCGCGCTCCGGGCCGGTCACGATGCGGTAGTGCGCGTCGACCTCGGCGGCGACGGCGAGCACTGAGAAAAGCAGGGCGATC
The DNA here is from genome assembly GCF_024206515.1 of Paraburkholderia sp. CNPSo 3281. Classification (NCBI taxonomy): domain Bacteria; kingdom Pseudomonadati; phylum Pseudomonadota; class Betaproteobacteria; order Burkholderiales; family Burkholderiaceae; genus Paraburkholderia; species Paraburkholderia sp. CNPSo 3281. The sequence continues at coordinate 41,244 of NZ_JAMBPS010000019.1, forward strand.
AGCGCCGCCACTCCCGCTAGAGTCGTTTTCAGCATGGTCTCTCTCCCGCCTTGATTGCGATGTACGGCAGACTTCGATATGTTATGGAATCCTGTTCAATGCGTGGCGCCCGGCGGCGCGGCGCGCTTCCAGCCGTTTTGCACGATCGCGCGCTCCTGGGCGTCGACGCTGTTGTCGCCGCCGGCGGGACTGGCGGCCGTCGCGACGTTCGCCGCATTCGTGGCATTCGCTGTGTTCATCGCGCCGGGCAGTGGGGGCGGCGATGCGCTCGTATTCCAGTCCTGCGACGACGGCAGCCGCACGGTGTTCGCGCCGCGCGGCAACGCCGCTGCCGCGTTCACTTGCGGGGCGCCGTTGGGCGGGCTGAGCGGCTTCCACGCCGTCGATACGATGGCGCGCTCCATCAACGATTGCGCGGCTTGACTGCTCGAATCGATCGCGAGCGCTTCCGAAGCCTGCTGCTGCACGCAGGCCCAGGCACGCTGCGCGACGCAGCGGTCCGCGTTTTGCAAGGCGCTATCCCGCCGCTGCTCGTGCGCCGCGATCTCGCTTTGTAGCGCGCGCGCCTCCTCGTTGCCCCCGTCGCGCGCGAGCACGGCATTGGCCGCGGCTTTCGCGTCGAACAGGTTGTTTTCCGCAAGGCTGGTCCGCGCGACACGCAGACCGTCGGCCACGTCCGCGAATTGCGGCGCGGGGTGCGCATTGCGCGGGGGCGATTGCGGCTGCTCGCGGCTCTGCCTGCCGGCGGCAGGGGGCGTCTCATCGGACTGTTGCGCAGACGCATCGGTCGAAACCGATCCGCCCGAAGAGTGCAGGGTCTCTTCGCTGGCTGTGCCTTCCCGCTGGCGGTTGGTACCGAACAGCAGATACGTGCCGTACGCGAACGCAAGTATGAGAGCGAAAACGAACAGGCCCCTCGGAAAGATCCATTGCCCCATGTGCGAAAACCGCAACCCGTGTGTAAGCGCTAAGGCGTGCTGCGCGCCGGGCTGGGAGTCGGTGTTCAGCGACGGCCCGTCAGTCGCGGGTACGCCCGCCTGCATGAGTTTCGCGGCCGCGGGCGCGGGGGGCGCCGCCGCCGTGGCGCCGAGGGGTGTCAACGTGGCTTTCGGATGGGTGCCCAGCGCGACTTTGTCGAGTGGACAATCCGTGCCGCAGTAAGGGCAGAACTCGAAGTTTTCGTACAGCAGTCCGCCGCAACGCTTGCACGCCGCGGGGAAATTATGGTCGCGACCAATCTGAGCGGACATGATGTCGTCCCACCGTTATGGCGATGCCATTTCGGCATGCTCAGAATCGTCGTTGAAGCGATGGGCAAGGCCTCGCGGAACTCACGATCTGCATGCGAAGGAAAGCGACGGGGCCGGACCGAGCGCAGCCGTCTGGTCAAAATATGGTTGATTTCGCACAGCGCGTCAATCTCCGTTGTTGCCTGGCGCACATATGCGTGTTGGCTGTGTTCTGGCGAAGATCGAGTTGCGGAATTTTTTACCGTGCAGGTTTTATTTATAAGAGTAGCTAAATGTGCGGACGTGCTTTTCAACCGTCACGCACCGCACGAGAAGTATGTCCCCAATTGGGTGCGTCGGCCGACGCGCGCAAGCCACGGATTGCAATCATCCGGACAACCTGTAGAGCATTGCCGGGCATCCCGTTCTTCCTGCGCTCGCGGTCGCGTTGCAGCGAGATCTCGCATCGCCGACCCGCGTGCACGCGACCGTTTCATGCGCGAAACAATTGCTGCGTGCGCAACGAATCATCGCGCATAGGTTCAGAAACTATCCCTTGACAAAGTACTGCTGCGCCTCCTATTTTTCCTCTGCCATCTTTCATTACAAAATATTTCCAGCGCAATATCGTCGGTGAAACTCAACGGTTTCGCCCCATGCTCTATGGGTTATTTAGGTATCCATAGTAAATAAATGACGCTTGAAATGAATCGACTTTGTCAGGAATGGAAAGTTAAATGTCAGCCGCTTCCTGCCGGTAATTGCATTTGAATTTCAATGCCTTTTTCAAGGCGTTATTACCGGCGAACGCGGTCCCCGCGTAGTGTGACGTCATCATTCGAAGGGGTATAACAATGCATCCGGACAGTAAACCCAGCATGGGCTTGATCCGCAGCCGGTGCCAGCTGCGCCATGCAGGCGCAATTGCCATTGGCGTGTTGATGCTCGCGGGTTGCGGCGGTGGCGATAGCCCGTCATCGTCTGCCGCGAGCGCAATGAACCAGGTGTCGGCGAGCGCGAAAGCCGCCGCGCAAACGCCGAACTCGCCAGACGCCAACCAGCCCTATACGGACCCGATCGCCTACTCGCCGAACGCCAACGATGGCCTTGCCGCGTCGCAGGTCGCCGAAAAAGCCGCGATCATGCATTACCAGTGGACCTCAGGCAAAACGACGCTCAACTACACGACGACAACCGGCCATCTGACCGCTTCGGACGCTAGCGGCAATCCGGAGGCGACGATGTCCTATGTCGCCTATACCGCGCCGGCCACGAACGGTTCGCCGCGGCCAGTGACGTTCATCTATAACGGCGGACCCGGTTCGTCGTCGATCTGGCTGCGTCTCGGCTCGTTTGCGCCAACGCGTGTCGCGACCCCCGATCCGCTGCTCACCAACTGGCCGAACTTTCCGCTCGTCAACAATGCTGAGAGCCTGATCGATACGACGGACATGGTGTTCATCGACCCGCCGGGCACGGGGCTCTCGGAGGCGATTCTGCCGAACACCAACCAGAAGTTCTGGGGCTGTGATCCGGATGTCAACGTAATGCGCGATTTCATCAAGCGCTATCTGGCCGTGAATAACCGCAGTAGTTCGCCGATCTATCTCTACGGCGAATCGTATGGCACGCCGCGCACCGACATGCTTGCGCTCGCGCTCGAGGCGGCGGGCGTGCAATTGACCGGCATCGTGCTTCAGTCGTCTATCCTGAACTACTTTGCCGATGCGATCGAAGCGACGGCCATCACGGATTCGACGGCCGGCCTGGTGCTCGATACCGATACACTCGCGGGCTATTACCCCGGCTACGCTGAGGTGGCCGCCTACTTCAATCTGGTTTCGCCGCCCTTGATCGATCAAGGCCTTTTCGCGTTGCAGTCGGAGATCTTCGCGACGGGCCAGTACCAGCATTTCCGCAAATACGCGCAATCGTGGGTGCTGAGTCAACTCGGTATTCCCGGCGCGCTGGGCAAGCCGGTCTTTCCGCCCCAGAAGACGCTGGATTCGTGGCGCTGGCCTTCGAGCCTCACATTGCAGGCGCTCAATGGCTACTTCAACGTGAACCCGTTCAATAACGAACTGATCCCGGGCACGACGATCGGCCGTTACGACGGGCGCGTGTCGCTGCCGAATACGGATCCGCGTTTGCAGAGCGACGGCGACCCGTCGGACATCCTCATCTCGCAGCCGTTCACGGCCGCACTCGCCACGCAGATGCCCGATTATCTCGGCTACACGGCGCCGAATGCGACGTATATGCCGCTGAACGACAACATCATCGGAGTCTGGGACTTCTCGCACGACGGTCAGGCGTTGCCCGATACGCTGCCCGACCTGCTCGGCGCGATCCAGCTCAATCCGCAGCTGAAGGTGCTTGCGGAGAACGGCTTTCACGATCTCGCTACGCCGTTCTTCAATACGGAGAAGCAGCTTGCCCGTCTGCAAACGGTGGCCGGTTTGAGCCCGAATCTGCAGGTCAACTTCTTCCAGGGCGGACACATGATTTATCTGGACGACGTAGCGCGCCCGAAGATGAAGGCCGATCTCGTGAGCTACTATGGTGGTCAACCCATACCATTGGCGCTTTCGCTCTGGACGCTTCCGCAGCCGTGGCCCGACGAGAGTCCCGCGGGTACGCCGACTTCCACGGCAGTCGCGGCAGCGGGTCAATAACGTCACAGGCCGGGGGCTTCGTCGAGCATCGATTATCGATAGTCGATTGAGGCCCGCTCCTCACTCATTGAAGGCGAGCGATCATGTCTACATTCAAAAAGCTGTGGTGCGTTGCTCCGCTCATGCTTTGCGCGATGGCGGCGGTCACAATAGGCCATGCCCAGGCGACAACGCAAGCGGTGGCGCCCGTTCAGCTTCCGAAGGGCGGCCACGGTGTCGATGGCCCATTCTTCCCGTCGAGCCGGCCAGCGCCGCTCACACCCTCCACCGGTACACAATTGCAGCAACAGGCGCAACAGCGGGTGGAGGCACGCCTCGGCGCGAATTCCGCATTGAGCAACGGCGCTTCGATCACGAAAGCGCAGGCGCAAAGCAGCGGGCTCGGGTTTATCGCGCAGCATTTCGATCAGATCGACACGGCGCATACGGGCAGGGTGTCGATGAGCGACGTGCGGCAATATCTGCAGAAACAGGGCCAATGAGGCCGCGAATCTGTCGCGCTGCAGTGGTCGGCGTCGTGGGCGTGCTGGCGGCGGGGGCAGGCGCCCCGACCAGTTTCGCGCTCGACGCCGCTGCCGTCGTGCTGCCTCAGGATGCGCCGCACTACAAGGTGGGCGACAACTGGACCTTCGAGCGGTCCGACCCGTTGTCCGGTAAGGGGCGAACCTTCACGCAAACCGTGACGTCCGTCCACGCCGATGGCAGCGCATCGCTTCTGATCGGCCCCGGCGGCACGCGCGTGGAACTCACCTCCGAAGCCAATGTGATTCCCAATGGCGCCGGCGCGCGTGCCTGCGGGATCGCGCTGCATTTTCCGCTGCGAGCCGGCGCGCGCTATGAGGCGGACTGCATGGCCACTGCCCCTTCGGGCATGAGGGTGCAGCGCCGGGCCCAATGTGAAGTGGCCGGCGTGGAGACGGTCAACACGAAGGCGGGCACTTTCTCCGCGATCAAGATCACGATGAGCGGTGTCTGGCAGCCGCAGTATGGCCCGGGCGGCGGACCGATGGAGGAGACGCTCTGGTATGCCCCGAGCGTCAAGCGCGTGGTGCGCGAAGAGTTTCAGGGCCGTCTGGCCGGAAGGGGTGCGCCCGCGACGAACGCAATCGAACTGGTGCGTTACGCAGTGAAGCCGTAACGCCGTTCTCATCGAATTTGTTTGCACACGAAATCTCCCACTGCCTCGCTCTCTCCATCAAATGATGGAGGCGCAAGCGTGCGCGGTTCCGTAGGCTTAGGGAGCGGAGCGCTAGTCGGCACGAGCCGGGGCCTGCGTCGACGACTGCTTTCGGCCCGCTGCGCGTTATGAAGCCAGACGCCTGCTATGGTGACAAGGAGATGACCATGAAGATCAAGCATTCAAGAATTTTGTCGGCAACAGCCTTTGCACTTCTCTCGCTCAGTGGCGTCGCGCAGGCCGACGGCGGCCGTTGCTCGAACGCAACGTTAAGGGGAGCTTACGGATTTCACGGTCATGGAGAAATTCTTGGCCTGCTGGACAGCAACAACAAGCTGCACCTGTTTGCCTCGCCATTGACACTCGATGACGTGGCCATCGTGACGTTCGACGGCTCAGGTAAATTCACTCGCACCGACTTCGGCATGATAAATGGCTTGCCGAAAGGCGGGCAGACTGCCTTCAACCCGTACCAGAGCGGGACGTACACCGTGAACTCCGATTGCACGGGGATCATGAAACTGGTTTATGGCAGCGGCGGACCGGTGCTGGCCGGCGTCGAGACCGACCTGCAAATCGTGGTTTCCGACGACGGGACGCTCATCGAATCCGTTGTCTACAAGGCGTATTCGCCCGCGTCCGGTCCTACCGCCGACGGCACGACGTGTCCGCCGAATTGCGATCAAGGTGTGCAGGAACAATTCGAAGGGAAGAAGGTTCTCGTTTACGGCTTCCGCTAAGCGCACCTCTTGCTTTCGGGAGGGCCGCGTTGCACGTATTCATTTCGTGCAACGTGGCCGTTCCATCGTCGCGATTCTTCTCTTCTCTTCGCTTCTCTTCGATATCGTCGGCGCTTAACGCAGCGAGTAGCCCCGGCCCTGCATGCAAGCCTCCCACGCCTGGCGATAGTTGGCGAGCGCCTGTTGTTGCGCCGATTCCATCTGTGCGTTCTGCGCCGCCGCGGCACGCCCCTGACGCCGGTGCGCTACGCCCCCGGCAACCGTGCCGGCCACGGCGCCGATAGCCGCGCCGTGGCCGGCGTCGCCCCCGATTGCACCAGCGGCGGCACCAATGGCCGCGCCTCCGGCGGCGCCCCGGACGCGTTGGCCATTCGGCGCTTGAGCTTGCGGCGTAGCGTTTGCCACGACCGCTGGGTCAATTCCTGTTTTCTGTTTTGCCCACGCATAGCAGGCGCCTTCATCGGAACTTTGCTGCTGGGCGCTTTGGCCTTTCGACGGGTACACGACGATTTGCTGCGCAAGCACCGGAGGTGCCGTTCCCGCGATCACTATTGCGGTGGGAATAAAAACGAAGCGATTGATTCTCATGGAAGACTCTTCCCATAGTGGCCTGGATAAGTCGGCAGAGAATATCTCGTGCTCATTCGATCGCGTAGATGCATGGGTCAATAAGCGTTGTTCCCGTTGATACGTGTCAATGGAGGTCAAAACGAAGCCGAAAATCGCGGGTCGCGGCCGCATTTGATTTATTCGCTTTTGCATAAAACAGGGAGATGGCATGCGACAAATATTCTGGTTCTTAACGAACTCAATTCGGCTATTGATAGCCTGTCAGGCAAGCAAGGTGTGTGCACAGCTCCGTGCGATTGCGGCGGGGCCAATGGTACGCTTGGGCTTCTCGAGATCACGTGGCTGGAGATTGCCTATCATGAAGCGCTTGTGCTGCGCAGCGTTCCTCGCCTTGCTCGTTGCCGGTTGTGCTTCGCCGTCGCCACCGCCCGCTGCCGACACTAACAGCTACATGCTGCACACCCCCGATGGCGCGAAGCCCGGTTCCCCCACCTCGAAGCCGCCGAGGCTCACCGTGGGCGTTAGCGATCCCGACACGCAACTGATTCTTCCGTGGTTCCTCAACGACATCATCAACTTCGTGAATTACCGCTAGTCCGCACTCTCTCTCCCAGCGACCCGGAAAAACCCTCCCTTGAAGCCTGAAAAACCATTTCCTACTCTATGAAACGTTTCAGTTCGGGCGGGTAACCTCAGCGTATCTCGTCGGGCGGACAGACCAGCATGGACGACCGCAAGAAAAGTGCCAGTACACTCAAGGACGTCGCGAATGCGGCGGGAGTCTCGCTGGGCACGGCGTCGAAGGTGCTCGCGGGCGCCGCAAACGTGAGCGAAGCGCGCCAGCGCCAGGTCTGGGAAGCGGCCCGCAAGCTCGGATACCGGCGCAACAGTCTGGCCGCCGAATTGCGCAGTTGCCGCTCCACGTCGATCGGCTTTGTCGTGCCCGACCTGACCAATTCGTTCTTCATCGAACTGGTCTGCGCGCTCGAAGACCATGCCCTCGAATCCGGTTACCGGCTCATCCTCGCGCATGCCCAGGAGGACCCGGAGCGCGAAGCGGAACGCATCCGCTTCGTCCTCTCGCGCCAGGTGGCGGGCATGATCATCATTCCATGCCACGGCTACGAGCACGCGATCAGCGAACTGCGCGAATGCGACGTGCCGCTCGTCATGGCCGATCGCGTGGACAGCAGTTTTCCCGCCAACACGGTCACGACCGACAGTCATCGCGCGGCGATGGACGGCACCGCGCATCTGATCGCGCTTGGTCACCGCCGCATCACGTTCATCGTCAATGCGCTCGACCTCGTAAACAGCCGCGAGCGGGCCCAGGGCTACCAGGACGCGATGCAGCGCGCCGGGCTGGCGCAGCACGCCAACGTCGTGGTGTGCGGCATGAGCGATACCGAAAGCCACGCGACGACGCTTGGCGTGCTCGCCGCGCGCGAGCGCCCCACGGCGCTCTTCACGGGCGCGAACGTCGCGACGCTCGGCGCGCTGCGGGCGATCCGCGACGCGGGCCTGCAGTTGCCGGACGACATCTCGCTGCTTTCCTTTGACGACGCGCCGTGGATGTCGGTGCTGCGTCCCGGCATCAGTTCGATTCGTCAACCCGCCGAGGCGATAGCCCGCGGTATCTGGCATCTCCTGCACAAGCAGTTGCTGGGCGAAAACCCGGAGATCGTGCACCTGCGCATGCGTGCCGACCTGCGTGTGCGCGACAGCACGGGCCCGGTCCGGTATGACGAATGGGGCGAAGCGGCGCGTGCCGCCGCCGCGCCGCCGCTATAACGTTTTATTTTTTGCAGCACCCGAGGCCGGCCACACGCGCCGCCCGGTTCAGACAACAAAGGAGACAGGGCAATGGACAGTCAACGACGCATTCTCATTGCGGGTCTGGTCGCCGTGCCGCTCGCCGGCGCAGCGGGTCTTCTCGGGACGCTCAGCGCGCCCGCGTTCGGGCAGCAAAAGAAATACCGCTTTGGCTTCTCGCAGGTGACTACGGTCGAGCCCTGGCGCGTACAGTTCAACAAGGACATGAAAGCCGAGGCAGGCAAGCATCCCGAGGTCGATCTGATCATTGCCGACGCCGGCGACCGCACCGACAAGCAGAATGCCGACATGGAGAATTTCATTGCCCAGAAGATGGATGCGATCTTCATTTCGCCGAAGGAGTCGGCGGGGCTCACTGGCGTGGTGGAAAAGGCCTATAAGGCGGGTATTCCCGTGTTCGTGCTCGACCGCGAGGTGAACGGCGAATCCTATACGCAGTTCATCGGCGGCGACAACGTGCAGATCGGCAGCGAAGCCGGAACCTTCATCGTCAAGCTGATGGGTGGCCCGGGTCATGCGCAGGGCAATCTCGTCGAGGTCTGGGGCGGCTTCGGTGCGCAACCGGCTCACGACCGCCACGATGGTGCGGCGAGCGTGATCGGCAAGGAGTCGGGCATCAAGCTCATAGGCGAACGCGTGGACTGCGACTGGAAGCAGGACAAGGCCTACGAGTACATGAAGACGGTGTTGCGCGTGAATCCGAAAATCGATGTGGTCTACGGGCACAACGATCCCATGGCCTACGGCGCTTATCTCGCGGCCAAGGATGCGGGGCGCGACAAGAGCATCAAGTTCGTGGGCATCGACGGCTTGCCACAGGAGGGCGCGACCTGGGTCTCGCAAGGCCTGCTTGCCGGCACGTTCATGTACCCCACGCCCGGCGCCGAAGGCATACGCCAGGCGCTCAAGCTGCTGCACGGCGAAAAGATCCCGAAGAAGGTCACGTTGCCGACCCAGGGCATTTTTGCCGACAACGCCAAGGCGTATATTGCTAGCCACTCCTGAATGAATGCCACTGCCACCGCGCCGCTCATCGAGGCGGCAGGCCTGTCGATTTCGTTCAACGGCAGCGCCGTGTTGTCGAGCGTCGACTTCGATGTCGTGGCGGGGGAGGTGCATGCGCTTGTCGGCGAGAACGGCGCGGGCAAATCGAGCCTGATGAAGATGCTGGTCGGCCTCTATACGCCGGACAGCGGCACGATACGCGTGCGGGGCGTGCCCACGCGCCTCGCGAGCGTCAACGACGCGATCGATGCAGGGATCGCGGTCATTCATCAGGAACTGAACCTCGTCGATACGCTTTCCGCGGTCGACAACATATTCCTCGGCAAGGAACCGCGCACACGCTGGGGCTTTCCCGACCGGCGCGCCATGCGCACGGCTGCGCGCAACGTACTTGGCCAATTGGGTTTTCGTGCGAGTCCCGATACGCTGGTCGGCGCGCTGCGGGTGGGCGAAAAGCAACTGGTGGAAATTGCCAAGTCGCTGGTGGCTGAAGCTCGGGTCCTGATCATGGACGAGCCGACCTCGGCGCTCTCCGACGCGGAGACCCACGCGCTCCTCACGCTCACGCGGCAACTGCGCGAACGCGGCATGGGCATCGTGTTGATCAGCCATCGGCTGGGGGAAGTCTTCGCCGTGGCCGACCGCGTGACCGTGTTGCGCGACGGCCGGCGCATCTCGACGCTGCCGGTCGCGCAGGTGGAGTCCTCAACGGCGCTCGTCTCGATGATGATCGGCAAGGACTTCGCGCCGCCCGAGCGCGGCGCGGACGAAGCGCCGCGCGCTCGCAGCACGAGTGTGGAGGTGCGCAATCTCTCGCTGTGGGGACCGTCTCGCGCGATGGTGCGCGACGTGTCGTTTGCGGTGCGCGAGGGCGAAGTGTTCGGCCTCTCGGGTCTGCTCGGCGCGGGCAAGACCGAAGTGCTCGAAGCCATCTACGGGATTTCGGCCTACCGGCAGGAGGGTGCGATTGCCATTGCGGGGCAGCACCGGTCATTCAAATCGCCAAACGAAGCTGCGGAATCGGGCCTCGCTTTCGTGACCGAAGACCGCAAGAAGGATGGTCTTGTGCTCGATCAGTCGCTCGAAGCGAATTTCGTGCTGCCGTCGTTGCCGCGCGTGCCCGGCTTTCCGTTCTACCAGCGGCGCCGGCTGTGCGGCTGGGCCGCCGAACAGGCGCGGGCCTCGCGGGTCAAGCATCGCAGCCTCGCGCAAAGCGCCAATAGCCTGTCGGGCGGCAATCAGCAAAAGCTCATCATCGGCAAATGGTTGATGACGAAGCCGCGCATCCTGCTGCTCGACGAACCCACGCGCGGTGTGGACGTCGCCGCCAAGGCGGAGATATACCGCCAGATACTCGACGCGGCGCGCTCGGGCGTGACTGTGCTGATCGCCAGTTCGGAAATCGACGAATTGACCTTGCTGTGCGACCGCATTCTCGTGCTGTGCGAAGGGCGCGCCAAACAGGTCGTGCCTCGCAGCGATTTTTCCGGCGACCTGCTGATCAATCTCGCTTCGCCTTGAATCAATACTGACTGGAGACTGACCATGCTGCATGTGCAGGACCATGTCGCCGAGCCGGATGCGCCAACGCGCAGGCGTCAACTCAGCACGCTCATGACGCACCTGAAGTACTACCTGGGGCTGATCCTGCTGCTCGTGGTGGGCGCGTTCACCTCGCCTCACTCGACCGATGGCAGCAACATCTTTCTCTCCAGCGCCAATATCTCCGATGTGTTTCGCGAGGTCGCCAACGTTGGCGTGATGTCGATCGGCATGACGCTCGTGATCATCACCGCGGGCATCGATCTTTCCGTCGGGGCGATCATGGGGCTGGGCAGCGTGCTGACCGCCATGCTGCTGACCACGGAGGGGTGGAACCGGGCGACCGATGCCTCGCTCGTGCTCAACGCGATTGCCGTGTTCTCGAGCGTGTACATCGTGCTCGGTGCATGGCGCAAGCCGCAACGTTCGCATGGCGCGCATGCGGGCGCCGCGCGCGCGGTGCGCGGCGCCATTGCGCTGCTGTGCGCGGCGCTGGCGTGCCTGTATATCGCGTTGCACGCGGCGCACCGCATGCCGCTTGCAGGCGTGCTCTGGATCGTGCCGCTCGCGGGCTTCACGGTGGGCAGCATCAACGGATGGATCATCACGCGCGGGCGCATGCAGCCGTTCATCGTCACGCTCGCGGCGATGGTCGGCGTGCTCGGCGCCGCGCGGCTGATCGCCGGGCAGGACACCGCTGTCTATTCGATTTACAGCGGCACGAACGCGACCGCCGATATCGAGAATCTGCGCACGCTGCTGTTCAATCTGATTCCGGTTCCCGCGCTTTTCTTTCTCGTGATCGCGCTCGTATTCAGCTTCGTGATGAATCGCACGGTGTTCGGTAAATATCTGTATGCGATAGGCGGCAACGAGAAATGCGCCGTGGTTTCCGGGCTCGACGTCAATCGCTACAAGCTGATGGCCTACGCCATTTCAGGCCTGCTCTCGGCGCTGGTTGGCGTGCTCTATGCGGCGCAGTACCGCCAGGGGAAGGCCGATGCCGGGACCGGCTGGGAACTCGACGCGATTGCGGCCGTTGTGATTGGCGGGACGAGTCTGGCCGGCGGGGTTGGGCGCATATCGGGCACGGTGGCGGGCGTGCTCATATTCGGCTTTCTCGGCAACATCCTGTTGCTCAACGATATCGACAGCAATACCCAGCTGGTCCTCAAAGGCCTGATCATCGTGATTGCCGTGTTTCTGCAGCAGACCGACTATGGGCGCGGCGGCTGGATCAAACGAATGATTACGCGGCGCGATCAATAAACAAAAAACGAATAGCGTACGGCGCGCGTACGAAATAAACGTCGTGCGCGCGCCGTTTCATTCAAACTCGCGCATTTCAGCGTCCACGCGCAAGCCAACTGTCCACCGATTGCACGCCTTCGACCGAAGCCGCGCTGCGCTCGGCCAGCGCGACCTGCTCGTGCGCGTCTACCCATCCGAGCAGCGTGACGGTGCCTCCTCGAGCAAAGACAAATACATGAGAAGTGTTGACGCCATTGCGCGCGAAAGCGACCCGGACGTCGTGCGCGAGTTGCGAGTCGTTTGCCCCCGAGTCCTGAGCCTGAACGGCCGGCACCATGGTGCTGGAAATCAGTAGTGCGAGCGTGGAAGTGATGATGGCTTTCACGATACCTCCTTGCAGTGTGGCAGAAGTGCCGGTCAACTCCGGCAGCAAGTCTTCCGGTCCTCTTCAACGCAGGGCCGCGGAAGTCAGAGGGCAAACCAGCCCGCGCTGTGCGCGGCGTAGTCACCGCGATGGCGCGTCGAGGGTTTTGCCAGCCGGGTAGGGAACGGCGGTGCCGTCGCCCGGCGAAAGTTGCGCTGGTGCGTGCTGGTGCATTGCGTTCGGACGGGACGTCGCCGCGCGACGTGGCGGGGAACAGCGGGAGTCGAGGCGCGGGGTTTTGCGTGGCGCGATGGTCTGAAGCCGGAAAGCCCGCGGGACCGATTCGACGTCCCGCGCTGAATGCGCTTACCGGAGAATCTCAACTCGTTGCCCGGCAGGGTATACCTTGATCATAGTCGCTATTGCTGAGGCCTGCTGGTGACAGCGCTGTCAGCAGATCGGCAACGCTGCGGACACAACGGACAAAAAATTCTCGTGTCGTCGTTGCAACTTCACAACGTCAGGGCATCGCTTTTGAAAGCGCTGTCAAGCGCAATTTGGCCGAGGTAGCACGGGTGTTCGGTACATTTCCCTCGCTGCGCATATTTTCCCTCACGACCGCAAACGGAGTTGCGAGCTTTGTGACCATAACGGAATGGTCACAAAGCGGGGGCCTACCCCGGGCCCGCGCGGCGCGCAACTGTTATCGGTAACAGAGTTTTCCCTGGACTGCCGGTTCGATACACGGGGCAGGGGCGTCCCTATAATCGCCTCGAAATGTGATTCGGAACATTTCAGTGAGGCAGCCTGGTAGGGAACGTGTAGAGCGCACGCGACCTGCGCGGTTTGGAGACACCAAAATATATATAGGATAGCTAATGAAAAAGAAGCTTATTGCATTGTCGGTGATGGCAGCTGCGACGACGATGGCGCACGCGCAAAGCAGCGTCACACTGTATGGCCGTATCGACAACGGCGTGCAGTACGAAACCGGCCTGCCGGGTGGCAACAAGTTCTCGGCACAGAGCGGCGACTGGGGTTGCTCCTGGTTCGGCCTGCTGGGTTCGGAAGATCTCGGCGGTGGCACGAAGGCGGTGTTCCAGCTGGAAGGCCAGCTCAATACGATGACGGGGGCTTCGGCGGGCAACCTGTTCGGTCGTCACGCCACGGTGGGTTTCAGCAACGACCGTTTCGGTCTGTTCAAGATGGGTAATCTCGGCGCCGGCGAACTTTCGCAGGACAGCTGGGGCGCGGACCCGCAGCTGATGCAGCGTTACGCCATCTCGACGCTGGTGCGCGGCCGCAACTGGGCCAGCACGACCAACGGCGCCGAGTATGATTCGCCCACGCTGTTCGGCGGCCTCGTGTTCAAGGGCCAGTATTCGCTGACCAACAACACGAGCTGGAACTCGGCGCCGGTCAACGCGCAGGGCGTGCCGACGGGCCAGGGCCGCACAAACGCGATCGAAGGCATCTATACGTGGGGCAGCGGCGACTTCCGCGTGATCTATGACGAAGTTCGCGGCGCAGATGGTTCGTTCAACAACGTGTATTCGGCTTCGCGCTCGATTCTCGCCGGCGGCACGTACGTGATCGGTCCGGTGAAGATTTATGCCGGCTACCAGCACCTGAGCGCACCGAGCGCCACCAACGCAAGCGTGGGCGTGACCGATGCGTCGCAGCCGGCTGGCGTGCGCGCACCGACGGCGGTGGACCACGAATGGATCGGCGCTGGCTGGCAGGTGAACGACGCTTCGGCAATCACGGCTGCTGTGTTCCACGCGAACGCGAACAACGGTAATGGCAACGCCACGCTGTTCACGCTCGGCACGACGTACAACCTCTCGAAGCGCACGTTCCTGTACGCGGAAGCGGGCTACGTACACAACAGCTCGACGTCGAACATCAACCTCGGCAATGGTTCGTACGGCAACAACAACTTCGACGCGACGACGGGCACGTCGTCGAACGACAACCCGAACTACGGTCACAGCCAGACCGGCGTGTTCGCGGGCATCATGCACATGTTCTGATTTGACTTCGTGTGACCTGTAGTTGTTGTGATCTCTTTGTGTTAGGTACTGCTTAATTCTCTTTCATAGAGAGGCTGGTGCGATCTCTCCTCCACCCTGGTCGCACCGGCTGCTTTTTCTGCGGTTTTTCTGTTAGTCACTTCGAATTCGTATCTGGAAGCGCTTTTTTCAGTGTTTGAAAGCGCTTTCATGAAAATGTTCAGGCGGAACTCATGACCGATGGCACCAAGGAAGCACCCGGCACGCCCGGTGTCCAGAGCGGACCCACTCCGGGTCCCAACGTGACGCTGGAAGAAATTGCGCGCGCTGCCGGCGTGTCTCCGAGCACGGTGTCGCGCATCCTGAACGGCACCGCGCGTGTTCTCCCCGAAAAGCAGCGCGCGGTGGAAGAGGCGATCGCGCGGTTCAACTATCGGCCCAACGTGCTGGCGCGCAGTCTTGCGAGCGGCCGGACCGAAACCATCGGCGTACTGACGCAGGCCGTGTCGAGTCCGTTTTACGCCGAGTGGCTGCGCGGTATCGAAGAGGCGCTTTCCGAGCCAGGCTTCACGCCGATTTTCGTGAGCAGCCGCTGGAATGTGGTCGACGAAAAAGCGCGCCTCGAAGAATTCATCGCGCGCCGCGTGGACGGCATCATTCTGTTGCACGCTCAACTCGACGAGCCGACGCTCACTGAATACTCGCGCTACGCGCCCATGCTGGTGCTTGGACGTTCGGTGCAAAACGGCACGGCGCTGGCGGGCCTGCCGATCGACAACCTGCAGGGCGCGCGCGACGCGACCCGTCATCTGATCGAGCAGGGCCACCGCGAGATCGCGTTCATTGCCGGCCCGAGCAGTCATGAGGACGCAATCGAGCGTCTCGACGGTTACCGTATCGCGCTGGAAGAGGCGGGCATCGGCTTCGACGCCGATCTGGTCGAGCAGGGCGATTACCTTGAAACAGGCGGGCTCGCGGCCATGGAGCGGCTGTTGGTGCGCCGGCCGTCGTTGAGCGCGGTGTTCTGCGCGAACGACCAGACCGCGTACGGCGCGCGTCTCGCGATGTTCCGCCGCGGCGTGCGCGTGCCCGAAGACGTGTCGCTGGTCGGCTTCGACGATCTGCCGACTTCTTCGTACATGACGCCGCCTCTCACGACGGTGCGCCAGCCGACCTATGAAATCGGCCGCCTCGCCGCGCAAGGCATCGTGCAGATGATCCGTAAGCAGCCCATCGCGCTGAGCCCCATTCCGCTCACGCTGGTGACGCGCGAGACGACGCGTCGCATCGGGCCGTCGTTGAGCCCGGGCGACAAGGGTGCATAAGGTTCGCGTCCAGATCGGGCCGTTTTTTTAGTTTTGCGGTGAAAGCGCTTTCAAACACCGGAAGCGCGGAAAGCAGGGCGTCAAGCACTGCGAATCAATACAACAGGGGAAGTAGTTCGTAGCAGCAGGGGAGCAATTGAACGTCACTCACAAACGTTTCACCAGGAGACATGTAATGAATTTCCGTTTTTCAGGCACTGCCGCTGCAGTTTTGCTCAGCCTGGCTACCGTGGCTGCGCATGCCAACACCACGCTGAATGTCGCGGTGTTTCCGAAGCTCGACCAGGAAATCAAGGACGCGATTCCCGCTTGGAAGAAGCTGCATCCGGACGTCGACATCAAGGTGTCGTCGCTTGCGATCGCCGATCACCACAACGCCATGACCACCGCGCTCGCAACGAGCTCGGACCTGCCCGACGTGATGGCCGTCGAAGTCGGCTTCATTGGCCGCTTTGCAGCGGGCGGTGGTCTCGAAAACCTGGCCAAGCCGCCCTATAGCGCCGGCCAGTACAAGAGCCAGTTCATCAACTACACGTTCGCGCAGGCGACCACGCAGGACGGCCAGATTGTGGGCATGCCGGGCGATATCGGCCCGGGCACGCTGTTCTACCGCAAGGACATTCTCGACAAGGCGGGCGTGACCGAAGCCGACCTGACCAAGTCGTGGGAGTCGTATCTCGCGGCCGGGCAGAAGATCAAGAAGGCGACGGGCGCGTATCTGATGGCGTCGTCGCGCGATATCGAAGACATCTATATTCGCGCCGACCTGAAGGAAGGCGACGGCGTGTACTTCGACAAGGCCGGCAATCCGGTCGTGACGTCGCCGCGTTTCGTTAAGGCATTCGAGCTGGCGAAGAAAGCGCGCGATCTCGGTCTCGACGCGAAGATCACGCCGTGGTCGAACGAGTGGGCCGAAAGCTTCAAGCGCGGCACGGTCGCCACGCAAATGATGGGCGCATGGCTCGGCGGCCACCTCTCGTCGTGGATCGCACCGGATACGAAGGGCCTGTGGCGCGCAACGAATCTGCCCGACGGCGCTTATGCGTCGTTCGGCGGCACGTTCTGGTCGATTCCGGTGAAGGCTACGCAAAAGCAGCTGTCGTGGGAATTCATCAAGTTCCTGACGACGCGTCCGGACGAGCAACTCGCTTCGTTCCGCTCGATCGACGCCTTCCCGGCGCTGCTTTCCGCGCAGCACGACGACTTCTTCGCGCAGCCCGTGGCGTTCCTCGGCAACGAGAAGGCTCGCCTGATCTGGCGCGATGCGGCCTCGCACATCCCGGCGATCCAGCGCAGCAAGTATGACCAGGTTGCCGAAGAGGCGGTCCACTCGGCGCTCGACAAGGTGGTCGACAGTAACGAGGACATCCACCAGGCGCTGCAGGAAGCCCAGGCTGAGATCACGCATCGTATCCGCCGTTAAGCGGTTCTGATGAAACGGCGCGGCACGCATCGCCGCGCTTTGAAGCCCGCTGCAACAGCGTGGCCGGTCGCCCCGGCCGGCCACGCCCGAATGGACGGAACTATCGATGAACTCTCCTCTGCCCACAACTGAACAGGTCTCCCGGGAAGGGCTCGTGCGCGATACGCTCGCGCCGCTCGCCCACGCTCGTGGCAAACCGCGGCTCAATCCGGTCAAGATTGCGCCGTACCTGTTTCTCGCACCGTTTTTCCTGCTGTTCGCGGTGTTCCTGGCCTTTCCGCTGCTGTTTTCGCTGTATCTCTCGTTCCAGAGCTGGGACGCGACAGCGGGACTGGCGAGCATGAAGTGGGTGGGCCTGTCGAACTTTACGTTCACGCTGACTGACCCGTGGTACTGGAAATCGCTCTACAACACGGCTTCGATGGCGGTCATGTCCGGCGTGCCGCAGCACCTCATTGCGCTGCCGCTGGCGTTCTTTCTGCAAACCGCATTTCGCCGCTGGCGCAATTTTGTGGTCGGGCTGTATTTTCTGCCCTTCATCACGTCGAGCGTGGCAATCGCGCTGATTTTTTCGTCGCTGTATTCGACCGACTTCGGAATGATCAATCTCGCCATTGTCGAGATCGGCAAGATTCCGGGGCTGCACTGGATCGTGCCTTCGAAACCGATCGAGTGGCTGTATAACCCGGCGAACGTGAAGCCGGCGGTTTCCGTCGTCGTGTTCTGGCGCTACGTGGGCTGGAATACGGTGCTCTATCTGTCCGCGCTGCAAACCATTCCGAAGGACATTTACGAAGCGGCGCGCATTGACGGCGCCAATGGCTGGCAACAGTTCACGCGCATCACGATTCCGCTTCTCAAGCCGATGATTTTCTTCGCGGTCACGCTTTCGATCATCGGTGGGCTGCAACTGTTCGAAGAGCCGTTCATCCTGCTCCCGAACGAAGGCATGGGGACGAGCCAGTCCGGCCTGACCACGGCTGTCTACATGTATCGCACGGCATTCCATGACGGCGACTTCGGCACGGCCAGTTCGATTGCGTGGTTGCTCTTTATCACGATTTCCGCGCTGATGTGGCTCAACACGCGCATTTTCCACCGCAGCGGCATGAAAGAAGAGGCACAGCGATGAAACTGTCGAAAAACAAGGCGCGTTATACGGGTTACGCCGTCGTGCTGGCGGGCGCGGTGCTGATGTTCTCTCCGTTCTGGTTCATGTTCGTCTTCGCCACGCATACGAGTTCCGAGATTTTCTCGATGCCGCCGCCGCTGTGGTTCGGCAACGCGTTTCTCGACAACATGGCGTCGCTCATGCATCACATTCCGTTCTGGCGCAACCTCGGCTGGAGTTTCTACACGGCCACGATCCAGACCGTGCTGACGCTGCTCGTCACCTCGATGGCCGGCTACGCGTTTGCGATGTATGAGTTCCGCTTCAAGAAAACGCTCTTTGCCGTTGCGCTCACGGCCATGCTGGTGCCTCCGTTCCTCAGCATGATCCCGACCTTCATGACGATGAACCTGCTCGG
The DNA here is from genome assembly GCF_024206515.1 of Paraburkholderia sp. CNPSo 3281. Taxonomy (NCBI): domain Bacteria; kingdom Pseudomonadati; phylum Pseudomonadota; class Betaproteobacteria; order Burkholderiales; family Burkholderiaceae; genus Paraburkholderia; species Paraburkholderia sp. CNPSo 3281. Next base: position 59,919 of record NZ_JAMBPS010000019.1, read on the forward strand.
CTGGATCAATCAGCCACGCGCGCTGTATGTGCCCGGCGCGGCTGCCGCGCTCGGCGTGTTCCTCATGCGCCAGTACATCGCGTCAGCCATTCCGTCTGACCTGATCGAGGCGGCGCGCATCGACGGCTGCGGCGAGTTCCGCATCTACTGGAGCATCGTGCTGCCGCTGCTCGGGCCGGCACTGGGCACGCTTGGGCTCATCAGCTTCATTCAGGCCTGGAATAACTTTCTCTCTGCGCTCGTGGTGCTGCGTTCGCCTTCGATGTATACGCTGCCCCTCGCGCTGCGCATTTTGCAAAGCCCCACTAATTCGGACTGGGGCGCGGTGATGGCCGGCTCCGCGGTCGCCGTGGTGCCGTTGCTGGTGCTGTTCGCTTTCACCTCGCGGCGCTTGATCGACGGTTTGACGACCGGCGCCGTCAAGGCCTGAGTTTCTCTACATTCATTTCGTGTCCACTCACGCAAAAGCGGGTACGACTAATAAGGATACCTATCGTTATGTCGACGTTTCGATTCAAGGAAGACTTCGTCTGGGGCGTGGCCACCAGTTCGTATCAGATCGAAGGCGCAGCCCGTGAAGACGGTCGTGGCGAGTCGATCTGGGATACGTTCTGCCGCGTGCCCGGCAAGGTCGTGAAAGGCGAGAGCGGCGACGTGGCCTGCGATCACTACCATCGCTTCGAGGAAGATCTCGATCTGATGGCGCAAATGGGCGTCAATGCCTATCGCTTTTCGATTGCGTGGCCGCGCGTGCAGCCGGATGGTCGCGGCGCGTACAACGAAAAGGGCCTCGCGTTCTACGAGCGTCTGGTCGACGGCTTGCTCGAGCGCGGCATCCAGCCGTTCGCGACGCTGTATCACTGGGACTTGCCGCAAGCGTTGCAAACGGAGCAGAACGGCTGGGAAAGCCGCGATACGGCGTATCGTTTCGCCGACTACGCCCGCAAGATCGGCAGCGTGCTGGGCGACCGCGTGGCTTCGATCGCGACGCACAACGAGCCCTGGTGTACCGCATGGCTCGGCAACGCAACGGGCTACTTCGCACCGGGCAACGCCGACCTGAAGAAGGCGGCACACGTGGCGCATCATCTGCTGCTTTCGCATGGCCTTGCCGTCCAGGCCATGCGCGCCGATGGCGTGAAGGCGCCGCTCGGCATCGTGCTCAACCAGTCGCCGGCACACGGGGCGACCGACGCGCCCGAGGATCTTGTTGCCGCATCGCTCGAATACGCGAAGTTCGTGCGCTGGTACATGGACCCGATCTTCAAGGGCGAGTATCCGGCCGAAGCGCTGCAATGGTATGGCGCGAACGGTCCGCAAGAGGTGATTCTCGAGGGCGACTTCGGCATCATCGGCGCGCCGCTCGACTTCCTCGGCATCAACTACTACACGCGAATTTTCGCGAGCGCTTCGGGCAACAAGCGTCCGCCGGGCGTGCACGGCTTTACGGACATGGACTGGGAAGTCTATCCGGAAGGCCTGACTGAGCTGCTCACGAAGCTCAATGCCGAGTACAAGCTGCCGCCGATTTTCATCACCGAGAACGGCTGCGCGTCGAAAGACGTGCTCGAAAACGGCCGTGTGCAGGACACCGACCGCATCCACTTCCTCGATCTGCACCTGGCCGCACTGTCCGAGGCCGCGCGACAGGGTGTGGACGTAGCCGGCTATTTCGCATGGAGCATGCTGGACAATTTCGAATGGGCGTCCGGCTACGACAAGCGTTTCGGCATGGTGTACGTCGACTACGAGACCCAGAAGCGCACGCTGAAGGACAGCGCACACTGGTATAGCGAGGTCATCGCGGAGCATGCCGCCGCCGAGGCCGCGCGCTAACGCGGGCACACAGACCGCACCGTAACCCGCGCGAAGAGGGCAGACACGCCAACCTCGCGCGGGACGACAAGCAAGAGCACCAAGGAGGACGTAACAATGGGCGAACTCGTATTGCGCAACGTCGTGAAGACGTATGGCGAAGGTCCGCAGATCATTCAGGGCATCGATCTTCATATTCCCGACGGACAGTTCACGGTATTCGTCGGGCCGTCGGGTTGCGGCAAGTCGACCATGCTGCGCATGATCGCCGGGCTCGAGGAAGTGAGCGGCGGCGACATTCTGATCGACGGCATACGCGTGAACGATCTGCAGCCAGTGGATCGCGGCGTGTCGATGGTGTTCCAGAGCTACGCGCTCTACCCGCATATGACGGTTGCGGAGAACATGGGCTTTTCGCTGAAGCTCTCGGGCAAATCGAAGCGCGAAGTGCGCGAGGTCGTGGGCCGCACTGCCGAAATCCTGCAAATCACGCACCTGCTCGAGCGCAAGCCCAAGGCGCTCTCGGGCGGCCAGCGGCAGCGCGTTGCGATTGGCCGCGCGATCGTGCGCAAGCCGCGTGTGTTTCTGTTCGACGAGCCGCTGTCGAATCTCGATGCGGCGCTGCGCGTGCAGATGCGTATCGAGCTTGCGAAGCTGCACCGCGAACTCGGCACGACGATGATTTACGTCACGCACGATCAGGTCGAGGCGATGACGCTCGGCGAGCAGATCGTGGTGTTCAACAAGGGAAACATCGAGCAGACGGGTGCGCCGCTCGATCTGTACGACCGGCCCGCGAACCGCTTTGTCGGCGGATTTATCGGCTCGCCGCAAATGAACATGCTCGGCGCCACGGTCGTGTCGCAAAACGGCCTGCAAACCGTCCTCGCGCTTGCGGGTGCGAGCCACCGTATCGCGTTGTCGGGCCGCCCGGATCGTGCACTCAACGGCGAATTGACCCTGGGCGTGCGCGCCGAACACCTGAGCATCGGCCTTGCGGACGAAGGCATCGCAGCGCGCGTGGAGCTGGTCGAACATCTGGGCGACGTGTCGATCCTGCACGCGCGCCTCGACGGCGTGGCGCATGCCATTGCGCTCAAGCTCGACAAGAAGGACGCGCAATACGAGCCGGGCGCGCGCGTCGGCATCAAGGTGGCCTCGTCCGCGCTCACGCTGTTCGATGCGAAGGGCGCGGCGGTGGCGTTCGAGCGCCCCGAAGTGGGAGAAAACGCTCGAGCCGTCGTTTGACGTGCCGGTTTGCGTTGGGGGAAGAGTGCCATGGCGAACAAAGGGGCGAAGGCCGATTTCGCGTCCGCTGCCAATGCGCTGACCGGGCAGGCCCCGATGTCAGCTGAAACGCGCGATGTGACGGACAGGGAACGCGAGCCGCAATGCAACCGCCAGGAGAAACGGCGCGAGCCGCTGCATGCGTTCATCGTCCATTTCGATGCGGAGCCTTCGTCGAAGCCGCCGGATGATCCGGACTAGCGAATGTGACGATATGGGGGCAGGGATGATTACGAGTGTCGCGAATGGGCGTTACGACTTTTCTTACCGCACATTTAACGTTAGCCAGAACGGTACTTTTTTGCAGTACCCTGTTGCCAGCTTGCCAGGCGCTCTTTCCTTGCTAGACCGGGCTCCGGCTGGGTTTACGCGGACTCTGCGTCAAATCCCCAAGCCCAGGTAAACCACGCATGGCGGCGCGCGAACGAGGCATTTAACATGAATTAACGTTAAGGATAACGTTATTATGTTTCTGCTTAATCGACGGTCTGCAGCAAGGGCAATCATCTCCCCCAACGCTCCGCTTTCCTGCGGCAGCGTCCGTATCGGCAAGCGAAGCGTACACCGCTACTCGCGCATATCCGCCAGCAAGCAACACACCCTGTTGTCGTGCCACGCGGGTCGCTCGATCGCAACTCGGGCTGCTTGACGGGTATTCGCCAGACAGATCGATTATATGAAAGCGCAAGGGCCGCGGGGCGGATTCGGGCGAAACATGTTACCGGTAAAAACCCGCAGTCCGTTCTTGCGGGAGTGCCGGATACCCCGCTGCCGGAGCGTAGTTCAGGTAGCAAACCGTTGGGCAACGCCGATAAAGAGTCATTGGGGCGCGAAGCGCAGGAATTTCGTTGCATGCGCAACGACCCGATGCGATAAAAATCCGATAGAATTTTGATGGGTGGAGAGCGTCATGGAAAAGCGAGTATCCAAAGCCATTTTCAAGTCCCGCGCCTGCGAGCTGTTCCGCCAGGTCGAAACGCTGGGCGAAACCGTCGTCGTGACGGACCGGGGACAACCCACCATTGAAATCCGGCCGTATCGCAGCAAGACGGAGAATCCGCTCGAGCTGCTGCGTGCGTCGATCACGCATTTCAACCTCAAGCACGCGCTTGCACCGGTTCCCGCCGAGCAGGAAGAGTAATGATCACGCTCGACACGCTTGCGCTCGTGTGCTGGCTCGGCAGGCAGAAAGCGCTGAGTCAGGCCGCGCACGATGCGATCGACCGTGAACTCGACGGCGGCGAGATCCTCATTTCGGCCATCAGCGCGCTCGAAATCGCGGAGTTCGTGAAGGCCGGCAGCCTCGGGCTCACCATGGACGCCCGTAGCTGGCTCTCCACGTTTCTGAAGCTGGATGGCGTGCGCCTGATTCCGGTCGATTCCGAAATTGCGTTCCGGGCGGCGACGCTGCCGCCCGCGCTCACTTCGCATCAGAGGCTGATCGTCGCGACCGCCCGCACGCACGGCGGCGCGCTCGTGACCTCCGATGCGAAGGTGCGCGCCTCGACTTACGTCGAAACGATCTGGTGACGCGAGCGGCGGTGCCGCGCTCGCATCGGTCCGGTCGAGTCGCGCACCACCAGCTCGGCAGGCAGCGTGATGCGCTGCGAAGCGGCGTCGATGCCGGCGATCTGCGCGAGCAGCGTATTGACGGCCGAACGCGCCATTTGCTGGAACGGCTGGCGAATCGTAGTGAGGGCAGGATGAAACTGCTCGGACATGGGAATGTCGTCGAATCCGATCACGGAAATGTCGTCGGGCACGCGCAGGCCCGCTTCCCTGACGGCGGCGATCACGCCGAACGCGCTCTGGTCGTTGGCCGTGAAGATCGCGGTGGGCGGATCGGAGAGATTGAGCAGGTCGAACGTGACGTCGAACGCCATCATTTGCGAGAGATCGCCGGCGGCGATCAGCGCGTCTTCGCGCGGCAGGCCGAGTTTGGCGAGCGTGTCGCGATAGCCGCGCTGGCGGTCGCGCACGCCTTCGATGGTTTCGTCGCCGGCGAGAAACGCAATGCGCTTGTGGCCGAGCTCCGCGAGATGCTCGACCGCGAGGCAGGCGCCGCCGTAATTGTCGACGGATACCGAAGGAAAGCCAGTGAGCGTGCCGCGCTGATCGACCACCACCACGGGCACTTTGGCCGTGGCGAGTGCTTCGAGGCAGAGCGACTCGCGCGGCAGGATGGCGAGAATGCCGTCGGAAAATTGCTGGATCAACCCGAGCAGGTCGTGATGCGTATGGCGGTCTTCGTCGAACACGGTGTACACGAGCATTTCCATGCCCGCGCCGCGTGCCGCGCGGCCCGCGCCGAGCACCAGTTCGCTCGAGAACTGCGTGTCGAGCGTGGGCGTGATGATGCCGATGATGCCGTTGCGGCCGCCCGAGAGTTTCTGCGCGGTGCGGTTCACGACATAGCCGATGTCCGAAGCGATTCTCAGCACTTCGTCGCGCGTTTCGCGCGACACGCCCGGGCGTCCGTTGAGCGCGCGCGAGGCGGTCATCTGCGACACCCCGGCAAGCTTGGCGACGTGCTCAAGCGTGGGAGTTTGCCTTGCCATGCGTGGTGTGGGCTTACGAGAGGTCATGTCTGCGAAGACTCGCTCGTGACTCGCTGGTTACTCCGCGGATGGGTCGCTCGTCACGTTAGCGATACCGTTTATGTGCTGGCTATTCTAGCAGATGCGCCGCTGTTCAACCGTTCCCACGCGCACCAACCTTGCGCAGGGCGCAAGCTCGGGCGGGGGGCTCACCAGGAAAATCCCGCATAGCCGTAGTTCAGGTCTCGGATTAACATCCATTAACGTTAAGGCTAACGTTAAACCCGCAGATAGCTCAGATAGCTCTCAAAATTCCATAAGAGGGGACACAAACATGGCGTACCCAGGTTTCTCCAAGGCGCGGGCGATTGTCGGCGCCACGGCACTGCTGTTTTCACTGTCTGCAGTCGTATCGAACGCCCTTGCAGCGGAATCGAAAACGATCACGGAATGGGATCAGCAGACCAATGCGTCGTCGAGCAAGATCATCCGCGACGCCTCGGACCGCTTCGAGAAGGCGGACCCGGGCTACAAGGTCGAGAATTCGCACGTCCTGAACGAGGCCTACAAGACGAAGCTGAAGGTGGCGTTCGGTGCGAACCAGCCGCCGTGCGTGTTCGAGAACTGGGGCGGCGGCGGCCTGCAGGAGTATGTGAAATCCGGTCAGATCGTCGACCTCACGCCGTACCTGAACAAGGACCCGGCGTATCGCAACCGCTTCATGCAGTCGTCGTGGAGCGTCACGACGTACGGCGGCAAGACCTACGGTGTGGCGGCCGAAAACGCGGCGGCCGCGGTGATTTTCTACAACAAGGAATTGTTCAAGAAGTACGGCATCACGCCGCCCAGGACGTGGGATGAACTGATGCACGTCGTGGACGTGCTGAAGTCGCACGGCGTGGCAGCGTTCTCGCTCGCGAACAAGAACAAGTGGACGGGGTCGATGTACTACATGTACCTCGTCGACCGTATCGGTGGTCCGCAAGTCGTGAGCGACGCGATCGCAGGCAAGGGCAAGGGCTTCGAAGATCCGGCATTCGTCGAAGCCGGCAAGCGTATCCAGGAACTCGTGAAGGCTGGCGCGTTCGCGCCGGGCATCAACGGCCTCGATTACGACTCGGGGGCTTCGCGCCGTCTGCTGTATTCGGGCAAGGCCGCAATGGAACTGATGGGCGCCTGGGAAGCTTCGACGATCGCGAACGAAGATCCGGCGTTCTCGAAGGATCTCGACTTCTTCCCGTTCCCGAGCGTGCCGGGCGGCAAGGGCGACCCGCGCGACCTGATCGGCACGGTGGGCGATGGCTTCCTGAGCATCTCGACCGAGTGCAAGACGCCCGACGCCGCATTCAAGCTGATCCAGGCGCTGACCGACGACCAGGCGATGCAGGCACGCGCGTCGGATGACCACAAGCTCCCGCCGGTCAACAACGTCAAGATCGACGATCCGTTCACGCAGCGTCTGCAGCAGCTGCTCGCCGCGGCGCCGAGCGTGCAGCTCTGGTACGACCAGGCCCTGCCGCCGGCCTTGGGCGAACTGCACAAGGACACGACGCAGGCGCTGTTCGGTCTGTCGGTGACGCCTGAGGCGGCCGCGCAGCAAATGGAAGCCGCTTCGAAGAAGGGCGGTTGATCTCCAGCACTCAGGAAAAGTCCGGCTGGCGCCGCAAGGCGCCGGCCGGCAGACAAGCTCGTGAATATTGCACTTTCCGCTACACCCGAACGCCGGCTGAAGCTCTCCTCGCAAACGCTCGTCACGGTCGTGTTTCTTGCGCCGGCGCTGCTGCTGCTGGCCGTGTTCCTGCTTTATCCGCTCGTTTCCAGCTTGCGGCTGTCGCTGCTCGACTGGAATGGCCTCGGCAATACGGCCCGCTATACGGGGCTCGCAAACTGGGCGCGGCTCGCCCATGACACGGTGTTCTGGCAATCGCTCAAGAACAACGTGATTCTCGCGCTCGCCTCGATCGTCATTCAGCTTCCTGTCGCGCTCGCGCTCGCCGTGCTGCTGGAAAAGGCCGGCCGCGGCTCGCGCGTGCTGAAGGTGCTCTATTTTCTGCCGCTGCTCATGTCGAGTGTGGCGATCGGCGTGCTGTTCAAGCAGATCTACGATCCGAATTTCGGACCCCTGAACGTGGCGCTGCAGGCATTCGGGCTCGATGGTCTCGCAAAGGATTGGCTGGGCGACCCGCATTTCTCGCTGGGCGCGACCATCGCCGTGATCATCTGGCAGAACGCGCCTTTCTACATGATTCTGTTCCTCGCCGGCCTCTCGTCGATGCCGGCCGAAGTGAACGAGGCGGCGCTGCTCGACGGCGCCTCCGAGTGGACCATCTTCTGGCGCATCAAGCTGCCGCACCTGCAAGGCACGGTGCGCACGGCCGTGATCCTTTCCGTGCTCGGCTCGCTGCGTTACTTCGATCTCGTCTTCGTCATGACCGGCGGCGGCCCCGAGGGCTCGTCCGAGGTGATGGCCACCTACATGTATCGCACGGTGTTCAGTTCGTTCCAGCTCGGCTACGGCAGCACCATCGGCTCGGCGATGTTCCTGATCGTTATCGCAGTGGCGGCGGTGTCGATGTACTTCACGCGCCGCTTTGCAACCGAGGTCTGATCCATGAACAAGAAATTCCGCTTCCCCCGCGTGACGATTCCGATCCTCGCGCTGATCTGGCTGGCTGTCACGACGGTCCCGTTCATCTTCATGGTGGTGTCGAGCTTCAAGAGCCAGGAGGAGACCTTCACGACTTCCGTGTGGGCGCCGCCGAGCCACCTGTTCTGGGGCAATTACGCGGCCGTACTGAAGGGGCCGTTCTTCACGTATTTCCGTAACAGCCTGTTCACGGTGGGCGTGTCGGTCGCGCTGATCGTCGTCATCAGCGCGATGGCGGCCTATGTGTTTGCACGCATGCGCTTCCGGCTGAACAAGCTGCTCTTCGGTCTCGTGGTCGCGGGCATGATCGTGCCGCTGCATGCCACGCTGGTGCCGATCTATCTGCTCACGCGCAATCTCGGCCTTTACGATACGCAGTTCGCGCTGCTCGGCCCGTACGTGGCACTCAGCCTGCCGGTGTCGATCTTCATCCTGACCGAGTTCATGCGGCAGGTTCCGCGCGAACTCGAAGAAGCCGCGCAGCTCGACGGCTGCAGTCCGTTCCGCATTTTCTGGCGTATTTTCTTCCCGCTTTCGGGACCGGGGCTCGCCACGGTGGCGATCTTCAACGGCATTGGTCTCTGGAACGAGTTCATCTTCGCGTACATGCTCACGTCGACGTCCGAGCACCGTACGCTGCCCCTCGCAATCTGGGACTTCATGGGGCAATACGCGTCGAACATACCCTCGATGCTGTCTGTTCTCGTGCTCACGTCGCTGCCGTTGATCGTTGCCTACGCGTTCGGTCAGGAGCGCGTGATCAAGGGGATGATGGCCGGGTCGCTCAAGGGCTGATTCAGGGCCGATCCGCACCGCTAACCGAACTTCGCATAAAACGATATGGCAAGCATTTCCCTCAATAACGTACAGAAGGCCTACGCGAGCGGCAACGCGGTGATCCGCGACGCCAACCTCGAAGTCGGCAAGAACGAATTCTGCGTGTTCCTCGGCCCGTCGGGCTGCGGCAAGTCCACGCTGCTGCGCATGATCGCCGGACTCGAATCGATTACCGACGGCGAACTGCGCATCGACGGTGAACGGATGAACGAGGTCGAACCCGCGAAGCGCAAGGTCGCGATGGTGTTCCAGAACTACGCGCTCTATCCGCATATGAGCGTGTACGAGAACATGGCATTCGGTCTGCGACAGGCGAAAATCGACAAGGCCATCATCGACAAGAAGGTGCGCAGCGCGGCTGCCGCACTGCAACTCGATACCTATCTCGAACGCCGCCCCGCAGCGCTTTCCGGCGGCCAGCGCCAGCGCGTGGCGATCGGTCGCGCGATCGTGCGCGAGCCGGGCGTGTTCCTGTTCGACGAGCCGCTGTCGAATCTCGACGCGGCGCTGCGCGTGCAGACGCGCACCGAAATCGCGCGTCTGCATCGCGAGTTCAGCGAGGCGAGCGCCGTGTATGTGACGCACGATCAGGTCGAAGCCATGGCGCTGGCCGATCGCATCGTGCTCCTGCAGGCGGGCGATCACATGGAGCGGCACGGCAGCGTCGCGCAGGTGGGGGCGCCGCTCGATCTGTATCACCATCCGAAGAGCCGCTTTGTCGCGGGCTTCATCGGCTCGCCGAAAATGAACTTCTTCGCGGGCACAGTGGTGGGCGGCGACGATGGCGGCGTGGACATCGACCTGCAAAGCGGCGAGCGCGTGCGCGCACGCGTGGACGGCTCGCGTGCGCGCGCCGGCATGAAGGTGACGCTCGGTGTGCGTCCGGAGCATCTGCGGGTGGCCGGCGATGCGCGCAACGAACAGACGCTCGCGAGTCGCGTGAAGCTCATCGAGCACATGGGCGAGCACAGCTATATCCATGCGACGCAGACGGGCGCGGGCGCGGCGACATTGATCGCAAAGGTGCCCGGCGACAGCGCGTTGACGCACGATGAAGTGGTCAAGCTTGCGCTGCCGGCCGAGGCATGCCACGTGTTCGACGATCACGATATGGCGCTGCGTCGTCTCATTTAAGCGGAGCGCGGCTCTCGCCGCGCGCCCGCGCAACGCCATTTTCAAAAGCACAACTAAGCAGACGGCAAGAAAAAAACGCCGTCTCGTGCAATACCAGGGAGTGAAGCAATGTCGCTTGAACACACCACCGAGGTTCCGCTTTATCGCCGCTCCGACGCACCGACGGCGCAGCGCGTGGCCGACCTGCTCGCGCGCATGACGCTCGATGAAAAGATTGCCCAGCTTCACGCCGCGTGGCTCAAGCTCTCGGCCGACGGCGATCACAAGGCGCGCAGTATCGATTTCGCGCAAAGCGCCAACAGCTTCACGGTGGACCAGATTCTCGAACACGGTCTTGGACAGATCACGCGTCCGCTCGGCACCCACACGGTCGATCCCAAAGAGGGCGTGCGCGCGCTCAACGAGCTGCAGCGCAAGATGGTCGAAGACACGCGCCTGGGCATTCCCGTCATGTCGCACGAGGAATGCCTCGTGGGCCTGATGATCAAGGACGCCACGCTGTTTCCCTCGCCGCTGAACTACGCGGCGACGTGGAACCCGAATCTCGTGGGCGAAGTGGGGCGCATCATCGGCGAGCAGGCGCGCTCGATCGGCTGCCACCAGGGCCTCGCTCCCGTGCTCGATGTGTCGCGCGATCCGCGCTGGGGCCGCACCGAGGAAACGCTCGGCGAAGATCCGTATCTGGTGGGCGTGCTCGCGTGCCACTACGTGAACGGTCTGCAAGGCGAGCGGCGCGACGTGCTCGCCACGCTCAAGCACTTCGTCGGCCACTCGGCGAGCGAAGGCGCCCGCAATCATGCGCCCGTGCATGTCGGGCCGCGCGAGTTGAACGACGTGTTTCTGCTGCCGTTCGAAATGGCGGTCAAGCTCGCGCACGCGGGCTCGATCATGCCGGCGTACCACGATATCGACGGCGTGCCCTGCCATGCGGACCGCACGCTGTTGCACGATACGCTGCGCGAGAAGTGGGGCTTCGAGGGGCTCGTCGTTGCGGACTATGCTGCCGTCGACCTACTCTACAGCCATCATGCGGTGGCGCACGACAGCGCGTCGGCGGCGGCGCTCGCGTTCAATTCGGGACTCGACGTGGAGTTGCCGGGTCACGAGTGCGCGGTCCATCTGAAAGAAGCGCTCGATCGCGGCGAGATCGCCGAAGCGACGATCGACACCGCGGTGTCTCGTGTGTTGAGCACGAAGTTCCGCCTTGGCCTGTTCGAGAATCCCTATGTGGACCCCGAGCGCGTGGATGTGAAGGGCACGGCGGCGGCCGATACGGCGTATCAGGTCGCGCTCGAATCGGCTGTTCTGCTGCGCAATGAAGGCGGCGTGCTGCCGTTGAACGCCAATGGCGCGGAGAAAATCGCGGTGATCGGCCCGACCGCCGATGACCCGCTCGCGCTGCTCGCCGGCTACAGCTTCCCGGTGCACCTCATCAACTCGGGCGAGCAGTCGGTCGCTTCGATCGCCACGCCGCTGGGCGCACTGCGCGCGGTACTGGGCGAGGCGCGCGTGCTGCATGCCAAGGGTTGCGACATCATCAAGGCACGCCGTGCGGGCGCGCCGGTTTTCCCAGGCGACGTGTCGCTCGACCTGAGCGGCAACACCAACCGGGACGAGCTGATCAGCAAGGAAACCGATGCCATTCCCGCTGCGGTCGAAGCCGCGCGTAAAGCGGACGTGGCCGTCGTGTTCGTCGGCGATCTGGCGGGCCTGTTCCAGTCCGGTACGGTGGGCGAGGGCTCCGATACGGACAGCCTGGAACTCCCCGGCGTGCAACTGCAAATGCTCACGGCCGTGGTCGAGAGCGGCACGCCTACGGTCGTCGTGATGACGGGCGGCCGCCCGTACAACCTGGGCGGCCTCGAAGATCGCATTGCCGCGCAGATCATGGCGTTTGCACCGGGCGAGCGCGGCGCCGAGGCGCTTGCCGATCTGCTGGTGGGCAGCGCCGGTTTCAGCGGCCGTTTGCCGCTCTCCGTGCCGAAGAGCGCAGGGGCCGTGCCGTATGTGTACAACCATCGCCTCAAGAGCGCGGGCACACCGATCGCCTACCACTTTGGAAGCCGTTATCCGTTTGGTTTCGGCCTCGGCTACACCCAGTTCCGTTACGGCGATCTCGCGGTGGCGCAACGCGAAGTGCCGCTCGAAGACGGCACGGTCGAACTGAGCTTCACGGTTGAGAACATCGGCTCGCGCGACGGCACGGAGGTCGTGCAGATTTACGTGCGCGATCAGCACGCGTCGACGGCGCGGCCGGTACGCGAACTCAAGGCGTTTGCACGCGTGCCACTCGCGGCAGGCGCGCGGACTCGCGTGAACGTGAAGCTGCCCGTCGATATGTTCAATTTCACCGACGCACGCGGCGAGCGCATCGTCGAGCCGGGCAAGTTCGATCTGATGGTGGGCAGTTCGAGCCGCGACATCCATCTGAGCGGCACGGTCACGGTTGCAGGCAATGCCACGCGAACGCTCCCGCGCAACTGGCGCATGCTGAGCGCGGTCGAGGTCGTCTCGTAACGGGAAGCAAAGCGGCAGGTCAGGGCGGCGAGCCATCTGCGGCTCGCCGCCCGTTTGGGTTCTGACAAGTCAACACTGGAATATCTGATGTCGTACGCAATCTATCCGAGCCTGGCGGACAAAACCGTCGTTATCACCGGCGGCGGCAGCGGGATCGGCGCTGCGGTCGTGGAGGCATTCGCACAGCAGGGCGCGCGCGTATTCTTCCTCGACGTGGCCGAACACGATTCGCTCGCTCTTCAAGAAAAGCTTCGTCATGCGAAGCATCCGCCGCTGTTCAAGCGCTGCGACCTGTGCAGCGTGGACGCGATCGAAAGCGTGTTCGCGTCGATCGTCGATGCCGCCGGCCCGATCGACGTGCTCGTGAACAACGCGGGCAACGACGACCGCCATGATATCGGCGAGCTGACCGCGAGCTACTGGGACCAGCGTATCGCCGTCAACCTGCGCCACCAGTTCTTCTGCGCGCAAGCCGCCGCGCGAGGCATGCGCCAGGCGGGACGCGGCGTGATCCTGAACTTCGGTTCGGTGTCGTGGCACGTCGCCTTGCCGAACCTGCCGATCTACCTGACCGCGAAGGCCGGCATTGAAGGTCTTACGCGTGGCCTCGCGCGCGATTTGGGCGGCGCGGGCATTCGCGTGAACTGCATCATCCCGGGCGCCGTGAAAACGCCGCGGCAGATGAACCTATGGCAAACGGCGGAGAGCGAGGCGAAGGTCGTCGCGGGTCAGTGTCTGCCACTGCGCATCGAGCCCGAGCACGTCGCCCGCATGGCCTTGTTCCTCGCATCCGACGACGCCTCGCGCTGCTCCGGGCGCGATTACTTCGTCGACGCGGGATGGTACGGAGAATGACGATGCCGCATCCCGTGTGCGTATGGCCGGTCGGCGCAGAGCTGGCCGAAGGGCCGCTCTGGCAGGCCGCGGAAAACGCGGTCTATTTCGTCGATATCAAGGGCCGCCGGATTCATCGCTTCGTGGTCACGAGCGGGGAGCGCACGACGTGGTACGCGCCCGACCAGGTCGGCTTCATCGCGCCGCTGGGGGACAGAGTTTTCGTGTGTGGGCTGCCTGACGGCCTGTATCGCTTCGACGCCGTGAGCGGCGAATTCGACAAACTGATGGATGTCGAACCACAGTTGCCGGGCAATCGCCTCAACGACGGGTTCGCCGATGCGCGCGGCCGCCTGTGGTTCGGCTCGATGGACGACGCAGAGGCAGCGCCGAGCGGCACGCTGTATCGCGTGGACGCAGGTGCGGTGTTGAGCGCACAGGACAGCGGCTACGTGATCACCAACGGCCCGGCCATGAGTCCGGACGGCCGCACGCTCTATCACAACGACACGATGCGTCGCGTCGTGTATGCGTTCGACGTCGCGATTGACGGTACGCTGTCGGGCAAGCGAGTCTTCACCCCAATTGCCGGCGACGGGCACCCGGACGGTATGGCGGTGGACGCCCAGGGCTACGTGTGGGTCGCGCTATTCGGCGGCTGGCGCATCGACCGTTATTCTCCCGAGGGCGAACTGGCCGGTCAGATCGCGTTTCCGTGCGCGAACATCACGAAGCTCGCGTTCGGCGGGGACGATCTGAAGACCGTGTACGTTTCCACCGCGTGGAAGGGGCTCACGGCAGCCGAGCGCGAGAAGCAGCCGCTGGCGGGCGGCTTGTTCACGTTCCACTCGCCGGTGCCGGGGCAGGCGCCGGCGAACTGTGCGGCGGCCTTCGCGCGTTGAGCAGCCTCGGACCCAGCCTCGGCCCCGGCCTTGACCCTATAGGACCAAAGTCCGATGCCCGGGGCGCCCTGCAGTGTTAGGCTCCAAGAGCACACGCCATGGTCCCTGACCGGCGCAGCAAGCGTGTCACCTGATCGTTTCAAGGGGACTACCATGCTCTACCGATCGAATACGCGCATTGCGTTCGCGCGCTGCCTGACGCTGTCCGCCGTGGTCTGCGGCCTCTTTGCCGCCTCGGCGCCGCTGTGCCGCGCGGCTGGCGAGGACGCCTCCGCCGCCTCGGAGGCCGTGCCGGCCGGGGCATCCGTCGACACGGAAAGCGGCACCATCAGTTTGATCGATCAGAAGAATGCACTCGTCGTCGTAACCGTGCCGGGTCACGACGACCTGAGCTTCGATGTGAAAGATCATCGCGACGTGCTCAAGGTCATCCGGGTCGGCGACAAGCTGACGACCCGCTACATGGAGCCGTACGTCACCGGATTGACGCCTGCCGAGGGCGCGGCGGTCACGCGCCTGACCCACACGGCAAAGATGACCCAGCATTCCTCCGGCGCCGACCAGGAAAACTTCCAGGTGCTCCGGGTCTTCAGCGGCGTGGCGCAAGTCACTGGCGTCGACCGCAAGCTCAACCTCTTGACCGTCGTGGACAAGTCCGGCACTGCCCGTTCCATTCGGGTTAGCCGCCCGGACCTGATCGAGGTGATGCAGTCCCTCAAGCACCATAGCCACGTGCGGATCAAGTACGAATCCGAGATGACGGTCATCGTCGCCCGTTAGCGGCTTCGCTGCGGGACGTCCGCTTTCGCGCGTTTCCGGTATCGATCGTTCCCCGGACTCGAAGATTTTTTGGGCGTACCGATCCGTTTTCACATCCCCATCCGTCTTTAGCATGCCGGTCGCAGAGCGCGACGGCTTCGACCAGACAGGAGGGCAGGATGGAGACGATTCAAGATCAAACGGTGCTGATTACCGGGGGAAGCCGGCGATTGGGGCTTGCCATGGTGGAGGCGTTGCTTCGAAGGCAAGCGAAAGTGACCGTTCTGGCGCGAGATAGCGAGGGCCTCGCCGCTGTCGAGCAGTTGGGCGCGAAAGTCGTAACGACGTCAAAGCCACGCTCCACGGTGTCCAAGCCGCATTGAAGGCGCCGATGCCCAAAGGCGGGCGCGTGCTGCTCGCTTCGAGCGGCGCGGCGCTGGTGCTTACGTTGCCGGCCATCCGAGCTGAGGCGATGCGCCTTTCGGGCGGCTACATGGGCGCCAAGCGCATGATCTGGCTGATGGCGCACAACGCGAATAGCGTTGCGCGCACACGCGAACTCGGCCTGCATTTCCAGGTATTGTTGCCGCTTCAACTCGTGGGCGTAACCGGCCTCGGGCGCGCGGTTGCGGCGGCGTATGCTGGGCGGGAGGTGCTTCGCCTGATGTAAATCGCGCTTGCGCCAGGCGCGCCGCTTTCTTCAGGTTTTCGCGTCGAGATCGAGTAGCCGTACCGCATTCTCCTTGAGGATCAACGGGCGCACTTCCGGCTTGATGTCGAGCGTATCGAAATCCGCGAGCCAGCGATCCGGACGGATCAAGGGAAAGTCGGAAGCGAACAGCACCCGCTCGCGCAAGAGCGTATTCGCGTACTTCACCAGTTCCGGCGAGAAGTATTTCGGCGACCAGCCCGACAGGTCGATATACACGTTGGGCTTGTGCAGCGCGATGGAAAGCGCCTGCTCCTGCCACGGCCAGGAGGGATGCGCGATCACGATCTTCATGTCGGGGAAATCGGCGGCCACATCGTCGAGATAGATCGGCTCCGAATACTTCAGCCGCAACCCGCCGCCGCCGCGCATGCCCGAACCCATGCCCGAGTGGCCGCTATGAAACACCGCGGGCAGGCCATATTCGGCAATCACTTCGTATAGCGGGTATGCCAGCCGGTCGTTGGCGAAAAAGCCTTGCATGGTGGGGTGAAACTTGAAGCCGCACACGCCATGCGCCTCGATCAGCCGCCGGGCCTCGCGCGCGCCGAACTTGCCCTTGTGCGGGTCGATGCTGGCGAACGCGATCATGATGTCGGCGTGCTGCTGCGCGAAGTCGGCGATCTCTTCGTTGCCGATGCGGCGCCGCCCGATATTCGCCTCGCAATCCACCGTGAACATCACGAAGCCGATCTTGCGCTCGCGGTAGTGCTCGATCGTTTCCGGAATCGTCGGGCGGCGGCCAAGCTTTAGCACGGTGCCGAAATACTTGTCGGCGGCTTCGTCGAATTCCTTCGCGAAGAGATCGGGCGGCTGGCAGCACGACACTTCGGCGTGGACGTGCGTGTCGATCGCAACGAGCTGGTCGATGTTCAAGGGTGTCTCCTCCTTCCTGTCACTCGCCGAGCGAGCGCTTACGCGGCGCGCAGATTGCGCACGCACGCATGCAGCAGCGCGTGTAGCTTTTCCGCTGTTTCGGTGTCCATATCGTCGAGCATCGCGCCTTCCACGTGATCGGCCGCGGCGTCGCATTCGCCCAGCAGTGCGTTGCCGGCTTTGGTGAGCGATAGCAGCACCACGCGGCGGTTCATCGGGTCGGCTTCGCGCATGACCCAGCCGTTCGCCTCCATCGTCTTCACGACTTCGTTGGCGGCCTGCGGCGTGATGAACGAGCGCTCGGCGAGTTGCGCATTGGAGGAGCGGCCGCGCGCGCGCAGCACGGAAAGCGCGGTGTACTGCGGCAGCGTGAGCCCGTGGCGAGCGAGCGCTTCGGTCAGGCGGCGGGACACGACGCGGTCGAGTTGGCCGATCAGATAGCTCAGGCGCATGGGCGGCACGGCGTGCGGGCCGCCCTCGGCGGGCGGCTGCGCGGCTCGGGCGCGCGGCGCGGTCGGGGAAGTTTTCTGGTTCATCGCGTTTTACGGGTTTGTACCGACGAGATCATATTCTACTTTACATATCAGGCAGCCTGATAGTAAATTGATTTCAAGCCGCGAGTGCGGCAGTGTCTACGGAGAGAGAGAATGAGTTACGAAGGTCGCTGGAAAACGGTCAAGGTAGCGGTCGAGGGCGGCATCGGCTGGGTGACGTTGAACCGGCCGGAAAAGCGCAACGCCATGAGCCCGACGCTCAACAAGGAGATGATCGACGTGCTCGAAACGCTCGAGCTCGACGCCGAGGCTCAAGTGCTCGTGCTGACCGGCGAAGGCTCGGCGTGGACGGCCGGCATGGACCTGAAGGAATACTTCCGCGAAGTCGATGCGGGCCCCGACGTGCTGCAGGAGCGCATTCGCCGCGACGCGAGCCGCTGGCAATGGCAACTGCTGCGCATGTATTCGAAGCCGACCATCGCGATGGTGAACGGCTGGTGTTTCGGCGGCGGCTTCTCGCCGCTCGTGGCGTGCGACCTCGCGATTGCCGCGGACGAAGCCACGTTCGGTCTTTCGGAAATCAACTGGGGCATACCGCCGGGCAACCTCGTGAGCAAGGCGATGGCGGATACGGTGGGCCATCGCGAGGCGCTTTACTACATCATGACGGGCGATACTTTCACGGGCCAGCAGGCCGCGAAAATGGGCCTGGTCAACAAGAGCGTGCCGCTCGCGCAACTGCGCGAGGAAGTGCTCGCGCTCGCCGCGAAACTGCTCGACAAGAACCCGGTCGTGCTGCGCAACGCGAAGCATGGCTTCAAGCGTTCGCGCGAACTGACGTGGGAGCAGAACGAGGACTATCTCTACGCGAAGCTCGACCAGGCCAACCATCGCGACAAGGAAGGCGGCCGCGAGCAGGGCCTCAAGCAGTTCCTCGACGACAAGAGCATCAAGCCGGGCCTGCAGGCATACAAGCGCTAATCGATAGCGGCGCACCAGACAGAGGAGACAACGACATGCATGAAACCCGGCTTCTGATCGGCGGCGAGAAGCGCGCTGCGTCGAACGGCAAGACCTTCGAGCGCATCAATCCGGCCACACGCGCGGTGGCCACGCGCGCCGCCGCCGCCACGGTTGAAGATGCGGACGCGGCCGTTGCCGCGGCCGCGCACGCCTTCCCGGCGTGGGCCGCGCTCACACCCACGGAGCGCCGCAAGCGCCTGCTGGCGGCCGCCGAGCGTATGGATGCGCGCACAGCGGACTTCATCGCCATCGGCGCGGCGGAAACGGGCGCGATGGCGAACTGGTACGGCTTCAATGTGATGCTCGCCGCCAACATGCTGCGCGAAGCGGCTGCCATGACCACGCAGATCGACGGCGCGGTGATCCCTTCCGACGTGCCCGGCAGCCTCGCGATGGCCGTGCGCCAGCCGTGCGGCGTCGTGCTCGGCATGGCGCCATGGAACGCACCGGTGATTCTTGCCACGCGTGCGCTCGCCATGCCGCTCGCGTGTGGCAATACGGTGGTCCTGAAAGCATCCGAAGGGTGTCCCGGCGTGCATGCGCTGATCGGCGAAGTGCTCAACGAGGCGGGTCTGGGCGAGGGCGTCGTCAACGTGCTCACGCATGCGCCGGATGATGCGCCGGCCATTGTCGAGCGCCTGATCGCCAACCCCGCCGTCAAGCGCGTGAACTTCACGGGCTCGACGCGCGTGGGCCGCGTCGTCGCGGAGCATTGTGCACGGCGTCTGATGCCGGCATTGCTGGAACTGGGCGGCAAGGCTCCCGTGCTCGTGCTCGACGACGCCGATCTCGACGCAGCGGTGGAAGGCATCGCATTCGGCGCATTCTTCAACCAGGGGCAAATCTGCATGTCGACCGAACGCGTGATCGTCGATCACAAGATTGCCGATGCATTCGTCGAAAAGCTCGTTGCGAAGGCTCGCACGCTGAAGGCCGGCGACCCCACGCAGCCGGGCTCGGTGCTAGGTACTCTGGAGAGCGAAGCATCGGCGCGGCGCATACGCGCGCTCGTGGAAGACGCGCGCGAGAAGGGCGCGAACCTGCCGCTGGGCTGCGAGGTAAACGGCGCGATCATGCAGCCCGTGATCGTCGAAAACGTCACGCGTGAGATGAAGCTTTACGCCGACGAATCGTTCGGCCCGGTAGTGACGGTGCAGCGCGTGGACGGCGACGAAGAAGCGGTGAAAGTTGCCAACGACAGCGAGTACGGTCTTTCGGCGGCGGTATTCAGCCGCGATATCGCGCGCGCGATGAACGTGGCGAAGCGCATCGAATCGGGCATCTGCCATATCAACGGGCCGACGGTGCACGACGAAGCGCAAATGCCGTTCGGCGGCGTGAAGGCGAGCGGCTATGGCCGCTTCGGCAGCAAGGCGTCGATCGCCGAATTCACGGACCTGCGCTGGATCACCGTGCAGACCGGCCCGCGCCACTATCCGATCTGAACGCGCCCATCACGACATGAACCACCGGGCCGTCTGCGCCGATCCACCGCGCAGCCCGGCACCGGTCAAGCAAAGGAGACAGGCTTTGGATTCGGAGCCGACCCAAACGCATGCTCGCGCCGTCGTGCAACCGGACTTCGCCGGTTACCGCGCCGTCGCGATCGGCTCGGCCGCGCCGCGGATCGAACGGCGCGGCGACTGCTGGTATTTGCGCTCGAGCGAGGCGCTCGACGACTTCCCCGAGCGCGTGACCGACCGGCTCGTGAGCGGCGCGCGCGCACATCCGGAGCGCTGGCTCGTGGCGCGCCGCGGCGCCGACGGGCAATGGCAGGGCATCAGCTACGCGCAGATGCTCGAACGCGCCCGTGCGATCGGGCAGGCCTTGATCGAACGCGGCTTGTCGGCCGAACGTCCGATCGCGCTGCTCTCGGGCAACGATCTCGAACATCTGCAGATGGCGTTCGGCGCGCTATGGGCCGGCGTGCCCTATGCGCCCATATCTCCCGCGTATTCGCTCGTCTCCAGCGATTACAACAAGCTGCGGCACGCGCTCGGCCTGCTCAATCCGGGCCTCGTATTCGCGGCAGACGGCCCCGCTTTTGCCGCGGCGCTCGACGCCGCGGTGCCCGCCGATATCGAGCGCGTGGTCGTGACGCCGGCTGGCGGCGGCCGCCGCGAGACGCCGTTTTCGACGCTGCTCGAGACGCAGGCGGGCAGCTTCGAAGACGCGCAGGCGCGCGTGAGCGGCGACACGATCGCGAAGTTCCTCTTCACCTCCGGATCGACGCGCCTGCCGAAGGCCGTGCCCACCACGCATCGCATGCTGTGCAGCAACCAGCAGATGCTGCTGCAGACTTTCCCGCAGTTCGGCATCGAGCCGCCGGTGCTGGTGGACTGGCTGCCGTGGAATCACACCTTCGGCGGCAGCCACAACGTGGGTATCGCGCTCTACAACGGCGGCACGCTCTATATCGACGACGGCAAACCCGTGGCCGGCCGCTTCGAAGAGACGCTGCGCAATTTGCGCGAAATCGCGCCCACGCTCTACTTCAACGTTCCGAAGGGTTGGGAAGAACTGACCGCCGCGCTCGAAACCGACGCGCAGTTGCGCGAGACGTTTTTCTCGCGCGTGAAGATGTATTTCTTCGCGGGCGCGGGGCTCTCGCAGGCGGCGTGGGACCGGCTAGAACGCGTGACGCAGGCCCATTGCGGCGAGCGCATCCGCATCATGGCGGGCCTCGGCATGACCGAGACCGCGCCGTCGTGCCTCTTCACGACCGGCCCGGTGATGGGCGCGGGCTATGTCGGCCTGCCCGCGCCGGGCTGCGAGACGCGTCTCGTGCCCGTGGACGGCAAGCTCGAAGCGCGCTTTCGCGGCCCGAACGTGATGGGCGGCTACTGGCGCGTGAACGAGGCGGACCGTCATGACGTGTTCGACGAAGAGGGCTACTACCGCACCGGCGACGCCGTGCGCTTCGTCGATACCGGGCGGCCCGAACTGGGCCTGCTGTTCGACGGCCGCATTGCCGAAGATTTCAAGCTCAGCTCCGGCACGTTCGTGAGCGTGGGGCCCATGCGCGCGCGCATCGTTTCGGGCGGTGCGCCGTACGTGCAGGACGCGGTGATCGCAGGCATGGACCGCGACGACGTCGGCGTGCTGATCTTCCCGCGCCTCGACGAATGCCGTCGGCTCGCGGGGCTCGACGCGAGCGCTGCCGCGCGCGACGTTCTGGACGCGAGCGCCGTGCGCGACTTCTTTGCCGACCTGTTGGAGCGGCTGAACCGCGAGGCGACGGGCAGCGCGACCCTCATCACGCGACTGCACGTGATGGACGCGCCGCCGTCGCTCGATCTCGGCGAGATCACGGACAAAGGGTCGATCAATCAGCGCGTCGTGCTGAGCCAGCGCGCGGTGCTCGTGGATGCGTTATACGCCGCGCGGGGCACCGAAACGCGCGTGATCTTCGCCCGTCATCGGCAGCACGTTTGAGGAACGGTCACGATGAGTCTTGACTACCAGGTTCCGCTGCGCGACATGCGCTTCGTGATCGACGAATGGATCGAAGCACCCGCATGGTGGCGCAGCGTTCCCGCATGGGAGGACCTTGACAGCGCGACGGCACAGCAGGTGCTCGAAGAAGCCGCTCGTTTCGTGATGGAACGCATTGCGTCGCTGAACTCGGCGGGCGACCTTGAAGGTTGCCGCTTCGAGGGCGGCGAGGTCTCGATGCCAACGGGCTTTCGCGAGGCGTATGCGGATTTCGTCGCGGCGGGCTGGCCCACACTCGTGCTCGAGGCCGACGCCGGCGGCCAGGGCTTGCCGCAACTGCTCGAAGTCGCGCTGCAGGAAATGCTCGCGGCGGCCAACCACGCATGGCTCATGTCGCCCGGCCTCACGCACGGCGCGACGGCGTGTCTGATGGCGCACGGCTGCGACGCACTGAAGCGGGACTGGCTGCCGAAGATCGCAAGCGGCGAGTGGCTTGCCACCATGTGCCTGACCGAGCCGCAGGCGGGCAGCGATCTCGCGTTGCTGCGCGCGCGAGCGACGCCCGACTCGGCGCACGGCGCCTGGCGCATCGACGGCAGCAAGATCTTCATCACGGGCGGCGAGCACGATCTGACCGAAAACATCGTGCACCTCGTGCTCGCGCGTCTGCCCGATGCGCCGGCGGGCACGAAGGGCCTCTCGCTCTTCGTGGTGCCGAAATGGACCTTCGGCGAGACCGGCGAGCGCGTGCGCAACGGCGTGCATTGCGAAGGCATCGAGAAGAAGATGGGCCTCAAGGCCAGCCCGACGTGCTCGATGCGTTTCGAACACGCGCTGGGCTGGCTGGTGGGCGAGCCGCATCGCGGCCTCGCTTCGATGTTCGTCATGATGAACGCGGCGCGCCTGCAGGTGGCGATGCAGGGCGTGGGCCATGCGCAGCTTGCCTGGCAGCGCGCGTATGCCTACGCGCACGAACGCGCGCAGATGCGCGCCGTGAGCGCGCCTGCGCATTACGAGGGCGAGCCGGCACAGGCCGCGCCGATTGCGTTTCATCCGGCCATGCGGCGCGTCCTGCTCGATTTGCGCGCGACGGTGGAGGGCGAGCGCGCCATCGGCTACTGGATCGGTTACTGGCTCGATGTGGCCGCGCGCCATCCCGATGCGCATGAACGCCAGGCAGCGGGGCAACTTGCCTCGCTGCTCACGCCTGTCGCCAAGGCGTTCTTCACCGCCAATGGCTTTGCGGCGGCATCGAGCGCGCTGCAGGTGTTCGGAGGCTACGGCTATATCCACGAATACGGCGTGGAGCAGACCGTGCGCGACAGCCGCGTCGCCATGCTTTACGAAGGCACGAACGAAATCCAGGCAATCGATCTGCTCGTGCGCAAGGTGCTCGGCGACGGCGGCGAGACGTTGCGCGCGTTGCTCGCGCATGTCACAGCGCAGGCCGCACGCTGTATCGCTTCCCAGGATCACGCACTTCACAGCGCGGGTGCACGGCTCGATGCGCTGGTGGCGGACGTGCAGCGCATTACGGCTGAAATCGGGCAGGGCAGCGCGGACGACCGCGAGTTGCCCTACCGCGTGGCCGACGACTATCTCGCGCTCATCGGCTGGCTGCTGCTCGCGTTCGGCTGGGCGCGCACGCTGCGCATCGCGATGGATGCCCCTGCCGACGATCCGTTCTATGCCGAAAAGCGCAGCACGGCGCATTACTTCTTCGCTTACCCGCTCGCGGCGTTCGATCACCGGCTGCGGCTCATCGAAGCGGGTTGCCGCGCTCCGCTGCCGTACGCCTGAAAATTTTTCAACACGTAGATTAGGGTAACTAAGTAGTAACGGCGCGGTGAGAGGCCGCGATATTCCATTACAAAACGAGGAGGCAACGTGTCGTCATCAACTACGCAGGTGAGCGCGCGCACGGCGGCGGGAACCGCATGGGTGTTGGGTTTGTGTCTGATCGTGGCGGTGCTGGAGGGCGTCGATCTCCAGTCGACGGGTGTGGCCGCGCCGCGCATGGCGCGCGAGTTCGGTCTTTCGGTGAGCCAGATGGGGCTCGCGTTCAGCGCGGGCATGCTCGGTCTCCTGCCCGGCGCGATGATCGGCGGACGCCTCGCCGACCGCATCGGGCGCAAGCGCGTGCTGCTGCTCTCGATGGTGGCGTTCGGCGTGTTCTCGATCTTCACCGCCCATGTGTGGAGCTTCCCCACCCTGCTGGTGGCGCGCGTCCTGACCGGTATCGGCCTCGGCGGCGCCATGCCGAACCTGATCGCGCTCTCGGCCGAAGCCGTGGCGCCGCGGCTGCGCAATACGGCGGTCAGCATCATGTACTGCGGCATGCCGCTCGGCGGTGCGCTTGCGGCGCTCATCGGCGTGCTTAGCGCGGGCGACACCGAATGGCGGCATATCTTTTATGCGGGCGGCGTCGGACCGCTCGTGGTAGCGCCGCTGATCCTCGCCTGCCTGCCCGAATCCGCGGCCTATGAAGCGGCCGCGAGCCGCGCGCAGTCCACGCAGGGCGGCCCGCCGCCCACGTGGCGCGTGCTGTTCGGCGACGGCCGCGCCGCGGTGACCGCGCAGATCTGGATCAGCTTTTTCTGCACGCTGATCGTGTTGTACTTCCTGCTCAACTGGCTGCCCTCGCTGATCGTGAGCCGGGGCCTTTCGCGCAGCGAGGCCGGCGTCACGCAGATCTTCTTCAACGTGGGCAGCGTGATCGGCGTGCTCGGCATCGGCATGCTGATGGACCGCGTAAAGCCAGGGCGGGTCGTCGCGGCTGTCTATGCTGGCATCGCGATCTCGCTGTTCATGCTCGCGGGCGCGGGCAACCTGTTCTGGATCTCGGTTTCGGTGCTGCTCGCGGGCATGGGCGTGGTCGGCGCACAGTCGATGCTCTACGCGCTTTCCGCTGCGAGCTACGCCACCGTCATGCGCGGCACCGGCGTGGGCGCGGCAGTCGCGGTGGGACGCGTGGGGTCGATCGTCGGTCCGCTCGCGGCAGGGCAGTTGCTGGCAGGCGGCGCGAGCGCCACGACGGTGATAGGCGCGAGCGTGCCGGTCACGTTGGTGGCGGCGCTCGCCGCGCTGCTCGCGGTGAGGCGAGCGCGCGAGTCCTGATATGCGGTGGCGGCGCGCCGTATCAGAGGTCGAGCACGAGCATGGGCGAGCGCGAGCGCGAGCAGCACGGCAGCAGCTGGTCGTTGGCGGCGCGCTCCTCGTCGGTCAGGTAGAGGTCGCGATGGTCCGGCTCGCCGGAGAGCACGCGCGTGATGCAGGTGCCGCATACGCCTTGCTCGCATGAGACCGGCACCTCGACGCCGCCCGCGCGCAGTGCTTCGACGATGGTCGTCCCGGCCGGGACGTCGATCACGCGCTGGCAGCTCGCGAGCGTGACCTGGAAGGCGCCGTTGGCGTCGGCGTTCGCGCCTGGTTGGGCCGCGCCGAAGTACTCGCGGTGCACGTTCTGCGCGGGCCACCCCGCGCCGGCCGCGGCTGCGAGCACGGCATCGATGAAGCCCGCGGGGCCGCAAACGTAGGCATGCTTACCTTCCTGCGGGGCGCGAAGCACGCGCGCGAGGTCGATGCGTGCATCGGCGCCTTCGCTGTCGAAATAGAAGTGGGTGCGCTCCGCAAAACCCGCTTCGGCAAGACGCTCGCGAAAGGCGACGCGCTGTGGGTCGCGAGTGCAGTAGTGCAGTTCGAACGGGCGTCCTTGCTCGCGCAACTGCTCGGCCATGGCGATGAGCGGCGTGATGCCGATGCCGCCCGCGAGCAGGATGGTATGCGTGGCCTGTTCGTCTAGCGGGAAATGATTTTTCGGGCTGCTGATTTCCAGGCTCGTGCCCGCATCGAGCGCGTGCATCGCAACGGAGCCGCCGCGCGAAGCCGCATCGCGCAACACGCCGATGCGGTAGGCGCCGTTATCGGAGGGACGGTTGCAAAGTGAGTACTGGCGCACGAATCCATCCACATGGACGTCGATGTGCGCGCCCGCCGCGAACGCCGGGAGCGGCGCGCCGTCGACGCTCGCCAGTTCAAAAACGCAGATGTCGGTGGCAACGGGGATCTTGCGCAGAAGGGTGACTTTCATGATGCGTTGGGGCAATAGAAGGGGAGCGGCCGCGCGTACCCGCGCGACCGTGGCTTTGGTCGAATCAGACCGCCGCGGCGGTGGCCGTTGCGTTGCGCTCGGCGGCGATCAGCCGGTCGAGCACGCGGCGCGACTGCACGCCGCCGGCATCGATGTTGAGGCTCAGAATGCGGCGTTCGGGCCATGTGAGCAGATTGCGCTGCTGCGATTCGAGCATCTCGAGGTCCTCCGAGAAGATCTTGCCCTGTCCCGCGCGAATCGATTCGGTCAGCGCGTGGTCGTGCACGGCGAAGCTGCGCGCCATGCCCCAGAAATACCAGATCGACGTTTCGGTTTCCGGCGTAATGAAGTCGACGACGATGCTCGACGCCTTGTCGCGCGCATCGGCGTCGTATCCTCCCTTGCCCGCGTGCGCCACGCCCACTTCGATCATCACGTGGCTGGGCGGCGAGAAATGGCAGATCTGCCAGCGGTCGCAGGGCACGTTGTCGGCGAGGCCGTTGCCGCGCAGCGCCGCGGCCCAGAACGGCGGCGGCATGATGTTGTGCATGAAGCGGCTGGTGCTGACCACGTCGCCGTTGACCGTGGTCTTGGGCGGTGCTTCCTCGATCTCGGGCTGGCCGATGCTCGAGGCGTGCACGTAGGTCTCGTGCGTGAGGTCCATGAGGTTGTCGACCATCAGGCGATAGTCGCACTGGATGTGATACAGGCCGCCGCCATACGCCCACGCGGGATTGTCGGCCCATTCGAGGTGATGGATCTTCGCCGGGTCGGCTTGAGCCGCGTCGCCAGGCCATACCCAGATGAAGCCGTAGCGCTCGACCACGGGATAGCTGCGCACGGAAGGAATGCCGCCCACGCGCTGGCACGGCATGCTCACGCATTTGCCGCTGGCGCCCACGGTGAGGCCGTGATAGCCGCACACCAGATGCCCCTCGCGCACGCTGCCGAGCGAGAGCGGCGCGCCGCGATGCGGGCAGAAGTCTTCGAGTGCGGCGACGCCGCCTTCGGCCGTGCGCCAGAACACCATGCGCTCGCCGCAGACTTGCCGCCCAAGCGGCTTGCCGTCGATTTCATCGGGGGTGCACGCGACATACCATGCGTTTTTCAGGAACATATGTCTCCTCCAGGGCGTTTGGTTGTGCCTTCGTTCAAGGTAAGGGGCGGCACGCGTGCCGCCGTTCGAATCAAGACTTTTGGCGAGCCTGTATACCGCTCGCCACTAGCGCGGATTGCGGCGAATGAGATTGCCGCCAATCAGCCTCGTCATGGCGCGCTGGTTGTCGAGCACGCGCTTGAGGTTCTGATGGGCGATATGCGAGTGCTCGCGCATCAGCGCTTCGGCGCGCGCACCTTCGCGGCTTTCGATCGCTTCGAGCACCGCGCGATGCTGGGCCTGCGCAACGATCAGCGTTTCGCGCGCACGCGGGTCGAGCGACTGCACGACCACGAATGCGCTGGCCGATGCAAACGGCAAGGTGGCGACTTTTTCGATCTGCCGCGCAACCACTTCGCTATCGGAGGCCGCGGCCAGCAGCCGGTGAAAGCGGCCATTCGCTTCGACATAGCGGGAAAAGGTTTCCTCGCTCAGTTCGCCCACGAGCAGTTCGTCGATCTCGTCGATGCAGTCGTGCAGGTCGCGGAACATCGAATGGGTGATGCCGCGCTCGGCGGCAAGGCGCGCAGCCAGCCCTTCGAGGGTGCCGCGCAATTCGATCGAGTCGCGTATTTCGTTTTCCGAAAACGAGCGTACGGCATAGCCGCCGCTCGGAATCGGTTCGAGCAGCCCTTCCTCCTGCAGGCGCATGAGCGCCGCGCGCACCGGCGTGCGCGAGACGCCAAGGCGCTCGACCACGGCCAGTTCGGAAATGCGCTCGCCGGGTGCGAGTTCGCCGCCGAGTATCAGTTCTCTCAGCCCGAGCTGGGCTTTGACGGTCTGCGAAGCGGCGGAGCCGGCGCGCGTGCTGGCGGGGGTGTCGTCGATGCCGTTCATGCGTAGAGGAAGTGGTGAAAAGCGAATGGGGAGGCGGCCAGAGACAGCCAGGGTTCTGCCCGCGATGTGTACAGATTGTATACATCGATTCGATCAATTCAATCGAAGTGACGCGAAATTTAGGGTAAACGTGGAAAAGTAAGTAGAAAGTAAAGAGAAATTGTGTACAACGAGGATCTTTTTTGATTGACATCATTAGGTGAGGTTTCCTACGATCTTGCTCGAAGTTCGATAAACGAAGCGTAGTTCGTAATACGAACACGCAAGACAACCAAGGAGACAAATGTGACGAGGCATGTCCAATCACACCATCCGCATGAACCATACGATCTGAAAAACGAACGCAGGACGCTGGTCCTGCTCGCCATCGGCTTCGGTCTGGTCGGGCTCGATCGCTGGATGATCGCGCCGCTCTTTCCCCACATGATGAAAGACCTCAACCTGAGCTACCAGCAGCTCGGCCAGTTGATCGGCATTCTCAGTATTGCGTGGGGCGTGTTCTCGATCCTCATGGGCCGCCTGTCCGACCGCATTGGCCGGCGCAAGATCATGATCGCGGCGATGGTGATGTTCTCGCTGCTCTCGAGCTTCTCGGGATTCGCCGCCGGCTTCGCGAGCCTGCTGCTGATTCGCGCGCTGATGGGCGTCGCAGAGGGCGCATTCACGCCCACCAGCGTGGCCTCCGTGGGCGAGGCCTCGCATCCGTCGCGCCGCGGGCGCAACCAGGGGCTGCAGCTCAGCATGTTCGCGCTGATGGGCCTCGGCCTCGCGCCGATCATCGCGACGCAGTTGCTGCGCGTCGTGCCGTCGTGGCACTGGGTGTTCGCGGTTTCCGCCGTCCCGGGCCTCATCGTGGCCGTGCTGATCGCGACGATGTTGCGCGACGCGCCGCCAATCAAGCCGGCGCACGCGGCGGTTGCGCGCGCAACGGGCGGCCCGCGCTGGAGCGCGCTCTTCGGCAGCCGCAACGTCGTGCTCGCCATGCTGGCCACGCTTTGCGCGATGGCGGGTATCTTCGTGATCGGCGCGATGGTGCCCAACTATCTCGTGGACTACCTGCATCTCGACACCGCGCAGATGGGCTTCGTCGTGTCGGCGATCGGCTTCGGCGGCTTTCTCGGCGAGTTCGGCCTCGCCAGTCTCTCCGACGTTGCGGGCCGGCGGCTGACCTCGATCGTGTCGTTCGCGGGCGCGGCGATTTCGCTCTATGTGTTCGCCCGCATCGGCGCGAACCCGTGGATGCTCTTTGCCGTCTTGTTCGTCGTTTCGTTCTTCGCGCTTGGCATGCTGGGCGTCCTCACTGGTCCGATCGCGACTGAAGCCGCGCCGGCGGGTCTAGTCGCCTCGGCCATCGGCATTACTTCAGGCGCCGGCGAGATATTTGGCGGCGGCATCGCCCCGGCGATTGCCGGGTATGTCGCGCAGCACGACGGCATTCAGTTCACGCTGCAGTTCGCGCTCGGCGGCCTCATTTGCGGCATTTTCGTTTCGATGTTCCTGATCGAAACCGCACCGCGCGCCCTGGCACGCCGTTCGGCTACGGTCGCACTGCAATCCGACTGATGTTGCGGTAACGGCACCCCGCTGCCGTTATGGTTTCTCGAAGTGCGGCGATTATTTTAATTATTAAGGCATCCGTAATAAAGGTGCCAACAAAGAGATCGAGTTAAAGGAGACGTCAATGAAGAGCCTCGCAGTGTGGTGCACGGCGGTATCGGTGATGGCTTGCGCGCAGGCACATGCGGAAGGCGCCCCGGCGGGCGACAGCGTGTTGCTCTACGGCATGGTGGACGCGGGCGTGTCGTGGGTCAGCAACCAGGGCGGCCACTCGGTGTTGAAGTTCGACGACGGCATTTTCACGCCGAACCTGCTCGGAATACGCGGCCGCGAAGATCTGGGCGGCGGCTTGCATGCGGTGTTCGATCTCGTCGATCAATTTTCGATGGGGACCGGTTCGATCATCTCGGGTCAAGGGATCTTCGGGCGCAACGCGTACGTTGGCCTCGACAGCGACCAGTACGGCAGGCTGACGATGGGCAATCAATACGACTTCATGACCGATGCGCTGTTTTTCGGGCACGACGACGCAGCGATGGAAGTCGGGGGCCTCTACAATTTCCGCGCGGGCCCGTTTGCGAAGATCGCGATTCCGGGCAATCCGCCCTTTGCGCAGCAGTTCGACTGGGACCGCATGGCCGGCGCCACGGTCGAGAACTCGGTCAAGTATCAATCGCCGAAGTTTGCCGGATTCAGCTTCGGCGGCCTGTACGGCTTTGGTGGCATTCCGGGCGCGTTCGGACGCGGCAACACGGTCAGCGCCGGCGCGAATTACGCCAACGGCGCGTTCGGCATGGCGGCGGCCTACACGGAAGCCAAATATGTAGAGGCCGGCGAACCCGATGTCGGCATTCGCAACTGGGGCGTGGGCGCGCACTACGATTTCGGCAAGGTCATGGCGACGCTGCTGGTGACGACCGTGCGCAACACCTTCAACGGCGGCGCCATTGCCCAGGCCGAAGCCGGTGCGAACTGGCTGCTCGCGCCAGACTGGGCGATTGCCGCCGACTACATGTACATGAAGGGCAATGCGTATCTCGACAACAATCACGCGCACCAGATCACGGCCATCGTCGATCACTTCCTGTCCAAGCGGACGGTCGTGTATGCGGAGACCGTGTATCAGCGTACCAACGCCGGGGCTCAGGCACTGATCAACGGCGTGCTCGACCCCAATGGTACGTCGAGTGGTCCTAACCAGTTCATCGCGCGCGTGGGCGTGCAGACGCGGTTCTGAAATGCGTGGCTTGCAAGGGCCGCGCTTGGCTTGACTGACCGGTTTTCCGGCAAATCCTCACAGGGCGCTTTCCCGGCGCCCTTAGCTCCTCCTGGCTAGCGACAGGCATCAGCATCGATTCGATGCCCAATATGTCCCCGGAAAAATATCGTTTATTTTTCCGGGGACGAAATGACATAATTACCGCCCCGCCGACGCGGCGCGCGGCAGGCCGGGTCACACGCCATTCATAACCCTTTTGACGACCCCGCTAATCGCAGGGCCGCACGCAATTCTTTATTTGATGTTAGTTTAAACGTCATTCCCGATTGGCCATTTAAACGGCGATTTTCCCCATTTTTTGGTGCGAAATTGCCGAACAATGGCTTTTATTATTCGCCACACACAAAACAGTCATAGAAACATGAACGACCGTTCTCCCAATCTCGCGCCCGCGCCGCTCGAAGAGACGACACTGCGCCAGTGGTTGTCTGTCTTTGCCGTGGCGATCAGCGCATTCGCGTTCGTGACGTCTGAATTCCTGCCGGTCGGTTTGCTCACCGAGATCGCCCGCGACCTCGGCGTGACGCCGGGCACGGCCGGCCTCATGGTGACCACGCCGGGCGTGATGGCGGCGATCTTCGCGCCGGGCCTGATGATGTTTGCCGGCCGCATGGACCGGCGGCAGGTATTTCTCCTGCTCACGGCCATGCTGCTCGCGTCGAATATCGTTTCCGCGCTGGCGACGAATTTCGCGCTCATGCTGGTTGGCCGCGCGATGCTCGGCGCGGCGCTCGGCGGCTTCTGGACCCTCGCAACCGCGGCGGCGGGCCGCCTCGTGCATACGAGCGACGCCGCGCGCGCAACGGCCATTATCCTGACCGGCGTGACCTTCGCGACGGTGATCGGCGTGCCGCTCGGCACCTTTATCGCCGGTTTCGCGTCGTGGCGCATGTCGTTTTTCGTGACGGGCGGCCTTGTCGCGCTCGCGCTCGTTGCGCAGGCGTTGCTGGTGCCGTCGCTGCCTTCCGCCGCCGCATTGCGTCTCGCCGATTTCGCCACGCTGCTGCGCCGCCCACATGTGCGCCTGAGCATGCTGATGGTGGCGCTCGTGTTCGGCGCGCATTTCTCGACGTACACGTTCATTGCCCCGCTGCTTCAGCAGGACTTCTCGATGAGCGCGATCACGCTGCTGCTGCTCGCATTCGGCGTGATCGGCTTTTTCTCGAACGCGCTGACTTCGGCGGTCGTGGCCACGCGCCTGAAGTTCGCCGTGGCGACGATGACGGCGCTGCTGTTGTGCGCGCTCTCGGCGATGATTCTGCTCGACCACGTGCGAATTGGCGAGATCGCGGCGATGCTGATGTGGGGCGTGGCGTTCGGCGCGATTCCGCTGTGCTTCTCCGTGTGGATTCAGCGCGGTACGGCCGATCTCGCCGAAGCGGGCTCGGCGATGTTCGTGAGCGTGATCCAGGTGGCGATTGCGCTTGGCTCGTTGGTGGGCGGCACGATCGTGGACCGTGCGGGCATACGTGCCGATCTGGTGCTCGGCTGCGCGCTCGCGGTGTTCGGACTCGTGACATTGCAGCGGCTGGCGGCAATGGAGCGGCCGGCGCGGGTCGCGGCGCTCGAATGCGAATGCAGCCCGTCGCTCGATTGAAACGATTGAAACGACTGAAACGATTGAAACGGGAGCGACGCAAGGCGGCGAGCCATCGACCTCGCCGCGTCGCGCTCTGGGTCTGCGCAAAGAGACCCGATGTCATTGCACCACGTTAGCGCATCGCGCCGCGCTAACGTTTGCGAACGGGCATGATCGTTCGTCCGCAAGGCTTGCCCATTATCGCGTGCCACGCTCACGCGTAACCCCCTCAAGTGACGCCCGGTTTCGGCCGATATGCAAGGTGGTTCCCCTGCGTTCCGCAGGGTCCGCCATTCCCGAACTGAAAGCGAGCGTTACGTGCACGGAATCAAGTTTGCCTGGCTGCTGTCTGGTCTGATCGGCATGCTCTTGCTCCTGGGTTGCGATCAGCAGAACGGCGCCCAGAGCAGCAAGGCCGCGCCGGTACGGACCACCATCACCGCGCTGATCTGGGCGCCGGACTGGCCGGAGGAAATGCTCCAGATCGCCGCCGAGTTCGACAAGCTCAATCCCGACGTGCACGTGAACGTGCAGTTCATGGTCGGCAACTCGGTCGAGGGGAACATCAAGCCGCGCGTGGCGGCGGGCACGCTGCCGGACCTCGTCAGCATCAATCCGAACGCCTATGCTGCCGAGCTGGCCGACCAGGGCGTGCTCGCCGATGTCCGCCAAAGCGCCGCATGGAAGAACATGCTCGATCCGCTCAAGGCCGACTGGACCAGTCGCGACGGCAGGGGCTTCGGCGTTTCGGGCGGCGTGGCGACGACGATGATCTATTACAACCGCGCCATGTTCGCCAAGGCCGGCATCGACACGCTGCCGACGAATTTCGATGAGTTTCTGGCGGTGTGCGCCAGGCTCAAGCAGGCGGGCATGATTCCGGTGATGTGGAGCGGCGGCTTTCCGAACATGCTCGGCAACGGGCCATTCGCTTCGGGCTTTGCCAACAATGTAGTCGCGCGCGAGCCTTACTGGAAAGAAAAAATGGCGGACGGCACGCTGAACCTCGATACGCCAGAGGTGGCCGAGATCTTCGCCAGGATCGCGTTGATACCCGAGCGCGGTTACGCGCAGCCGTCGTTCATGACGACGGGCTACGACGAGGGCATTCGCCTTTTCAAGGAAGGCAAGGTGGCGATGGCGTTCCAGGGCAGTTGGGCCGCCGGGCTCATGCTGCATGGAAACGATTTCTCGGTGGGCGTGTTCGTGCCGCCGTGGAACGCGCGCGGCGAACGCGTCGTGCCGGTGCTCGGCAGCGAAACGGGCTTCGCCGTTTGCGAAACACCCAACAAGGCCGCCGCCATGCGTTTTCTGGAATTCATCGCCGGCAAGGGATTCCCGATTCTTCAGAGGAAGCGCCACAACATTTCGCCCCTTCAGCAAGGCATGGGCACCGTGGTGAGCGACGTGGAGATCGTCGACTACACGAACGCGGTCAGCCGTTATCCGGTCACGGCAAGCCCCTATTATTCGTCGCTTCCTTCCAACACGATTGAGCTGGTGCATAAATTGATGCAGGATGTGCTGCTCAGGAAAATTACACCCAGGCAGGCTGCGCAGCGCCTGGACATCTCGGTCAAGACTGAAGCGAAGATGCACTACAAATGAATGCAATCTCCGCACTGCTGCGACGCGCTTTCGACTACCTCTGCCAGGATTTGCTTCGACGCGTCGAGATTCGCTATCGACTGATTGCCGCATTCATTCTGTTGGCGCTGTTGCCCATTATCATTTCGGGCTGCATTTCCTATGTAAAGTCGGTTGCGGCGATCAAGGAAAATGCGGAGATATTTTCGAAAGAAGTGGTAAGGCAGGTTTCGAGAAATGTCGAGCTGCGCATGCATCAGATCGAAACGGAAAGTAATCTTCTCGTACTTTCGGACCGGGTCCAGGGTGCATTGTCGAGAGCGGCGAGCGGCAGCGCCAGGGAGCAGAGCGAGGCGCGCGAGGACATGACGCGTTTGCTGCTCGAGCATTATGGATCGGTCGATTTCATCAACCAGAAATATTTGCTCGACCAGAAAGACCGGATTCTGGATACGCAGGCATTTGCGCAGTTGACTTCGGGTGTGACGGCGCTCGTCGGCATCGCGGAAGAGTCGCATGAACGCACCTACTGGGGCAGCTACGACGACGGCGTCGGCCAGCAGAACCTGGGGATGGTGCGCGCCATCTACAACAAGAGCGACAACGCGAAGATCGGCAGTCTGGTTCTGGTCGTTCGCCCGGAATACTTCTCGACGATTTTCAACGACGTCGCGACGGGCAGCGGAACGGAGATTTACGTATTCGATGCGAGCGACAACAAGATCATCGTAGTCCCGAATCATGCGTCGTCACCCAACCCAGGCGCCGCGCCCGAGCCCGGCCTGATCGAGGATATCGCGCGCCACCGCGTATCGGGCGAGTCGAGCCGGTTCGTCAATTTCGCAGCCGGGCGCGGCGGCCATTATCTTGCCGCCTACGCGCGCATTCCCGGCACGAGCTGGTTCGTGGTCAGCACGATCGCTGAACAGAATCTCACCGCGGAGGCACAGGCCGTACGCAACCAGATCGTGGTGGTCGGCATCTCCGGGTTTCTGCTTTCGATATTTCTTGCCTACTTTATTTCGTACAGCATTTCGGCACCGCTCCAGGATCTGGTGCGCCGGATGCACGACACCGGCGAGGATGCCGGCGCCGTCGAGGACGATGGCGAGGACGGGGAAGGCGCGCCTGGTGGACCAGACGAACTGGCGCGGCTGGCGCAGCGTTTTGAGCGTATGCGCACGGCGATCAGGCAGAAGATTCACAAGATCAACGAAATCAATGCGTCGCTCGAACAGACTGTCGTCGACCGAACGGCGGAACTCGTCGCCCGCGAACGGGAGTCGCGCACGCTGATCGAGAATTCGCCCGATACGATCACGCGATATGACCGCGAGCTGCGCCGCATCTTCGCCAATCCGGCCTTTTGCACGTCGGCGGGATGCGATCTCGCCACCGTCCTCGGCAAGCGGCCTTCGGAGCTTCCTGGCGGGGCCAATGCGCTGGTCTACGAAAGGAAGATCGGCGAAGTCATCGCGACGGGAAAAAGCGCGCAGTTCGAATTGCGGTGGGCGGGAAAGGACGGGCAGGAACAATGCACTCACATTCGCATCACGCCTGAGATCGATCGCTCCGGCCATATCACTTCGGTGCTGGCAGTCGGTCGCGACCTCTCCGACCGGATGGCGTTCGAGGCGACCATCTGGAAGCAGGCCAATTTCGACGCGCTGACGGGTCTGCCGAACCGGCAGCTCTTTCACGATCGTCTCACTGAGGAGGCCGCGCTCGCGCGCCGTTCGCAAAGGCGCGTGGCCCTGATGTTGATCGACCTCGATCGCTTCAAGGAGGTCAACGACTCGCTGGGGCACGACCGCGGCGACGTGCTGCTGATCGAGGCTGGGCGCCGCATCAGCGCGTGCGTGCGCAATCTGGATACCGTCGCGCGACTGGGCGGCGACGAGTTCACGGTGATCTTGCCCGATCTCGAAGACATGGAAACGGTCGAGCAGACCGTGCGCAATATCAATCGCAGACTGACTGAACCGTTCAAACTCGGCGCGGACGAGGTCTACATTTCGGCGAGTATCGGCGTCACCGTTTTCCCCGACGACACGGTTGAACTCGACGCGTTGTTCAAGAACGCCGACCAGGCCATGTACGCGGCCAAGAATGCCGGACGCAACCGCTTCAGTTACTTCACGCCCGACATGCAGCTGGAGGCGGAAACGCGCCTGCGCCTGACCAGCGACCTGCGTTCGGCGCTGCCGCGCAATCAGCTTCGGCTGCTTTATCAGCCGGTCGTGGACCTCGCAACGGGCCGGGTCTGCAAAGCGGAAGCCCTGTTACGCTGGCTGCATCCCGAGCGCGGCATGATCAGTCCGCTGGAATTCATTCCGCTGGCCGAAGATACGGGGCTGATCATTCCCATCGGCGACTGGGTGTTCAGGCAAGCCGTGCAACAAGCGCGCGTATGGCGTGAGCAATACGATGCGTCGTTCCAGATCAGTGTGAACATGTCGCCGGTGCAGGTCCGCCAGGACAGCACGGTTGGCGTGCGGTGGCACGACTATCTCGATCGCGAGGGCATGCCGGGGCAAAGCGTGGTGGTGGAAATCACTGAGGGGCTGCTGCTGCAGGCCGAATCGAATATCGACGAGAGGCTGCTCGATTTCCGTCTTGCGGGCATTGGCATTTCGATCGACGACTTCGGCACCGGCTATTCCTCGCTGGCCTATCTCAAACGCTTCGACATCGATTACCTGAAAATCGATCGTTCGTTTGTCCAGAACCTGAGCGTGGACGAAAACAATCAGGTGCTCTGCGAGGCGATGGTGGTGCTTGCGCACAAGCTGGGAATCCAGGTCATCGCCGAAGGCGTGGAAACCGTCGAGCAACGGGATTTTCTCAAGTCGATGGGCTGTGATTTCGCGCAGGGCTATTTGTACTCCAGGCCGATCGAGCCCGAGCAGTTCGAACAGGTGGTCTGGCCGTTGATCGCAGAAGGCGCGGCGGGCGAGCAGGAGCGAGGCGATAGCTAACGAATGTATGCGGTAGCATCGTATCGACTCACTGCGAAACGACCCGAAATAATCAGCCAGCATATCAATCGACGCGTTCAGGCGTTCTGTACGAAGACGTACGGAACACGAAAGCTTTTTCCCTCAGTCTACGGTCTGCATTGACCGTGTGCCTGTATTCGCCGATCAGGCTGCGCGAGGGACCGCAATGAACGTGTTGAACGATGAACGGCCGCTCGATGAAATCGCGCGGGTAGATGTGGAGAGTGCGCAGGCGCTCGCTCAGTCGATGGACGACGACGGAGTGGGCGTGCTTGACGACATCGTGCCAGCCGCAATTCTCACGAAGCTCCGCAGCGGGGTAGCCGAACTGGTCGGGCAGCACGGCACCCGATACTTTGGCTTTAGCGGGGCGCAATGGATAACCGGCACCTGTCTCGCCCCGCTTTTCGAAGACCCGGGGCTGCACGCGTTATTGCGCCAGTTGTATGTGCGCAAGATGGGGACGCCGCCGCCCAGCGACCGGATTTACCCGGTCATGCGCGTGCTTTCGGGAAAACAGGGAATCCGTCACTCGAACATTTTCCACTACGACTCGTATGCCATATCGATCTTGCTGCCCGTTCTGATTCCCAATGACCCGGGCGAACTGGCAGGCCATCTCGTGATGTTTCCGAATCTACGCAATGCGCGGCGGTTGGCGATCGTTAATATCGTCGAGAAGGCGATAATGGAAAAGATGCTCGGAAGGATTTGGCGCTCAGCGCGTGTGCAGAAATGGTTTTCTGCGAAGGTTGTGACGTTGAAGCCGGGTAATCTTTACTTCATTTGGGGCTTGCGCTCGCTGCATGCGAATCAGGCCTGCGCGCCTTCCAGCGTTCGGTGCACAGTGCTGTTTCACTTCGGCGACCCGCACGAAAGCAGTGTATTCAAAGGGCTCAGCCAGCGGCTGCACGACATGAAGCTGCGGCACATGGCGCGCGATTGACGCGTTGTATTGCCAACACGCCAACACACATCGCGCGCCGCTGCCGCTTTTACTGCGCGAGCCAACCTCCGTCCACCTTGAGCTCAGCGCCGCGCATCTCGTTCGCCGCCTCCGAGCACAGGAACGCCGCCACGCCGCCAATTTGCTCGACCGTCGCAAAGCTTGCCGACGGCTGCTTTTCGCCGAGCAGTTTCAGCGTAGCGTCTTCGACGGACATTGCCTCGCGGTGGGCCAGATCGTCGATCTGCTTCTGGACGAGCGGCGTGAGCACCCAGCCTGGACAGATCGCATTGACAGTCACGCCGCTGCGCGCTGTTTCCAGTGCGGCGACCTTGGTAAGCCCGATCACGCCATGCTTGGCCGCGACGTAGGCCGACTTGCCGACCGAGCCCACGATCCCGTGTACCGACGCGATATTGATCACGCGTCCCCAACCCGCTGCGCGCATGATGGGAAGCGCCGCGCGCGTCGCGTGAAACGTCGCGCTCAGATTGATCGCGATAATCTGATCCCAGCGCTCAACCGGGAAGTTCTCGATTGTTTCGACATACTGAATGCCCGCGTTGTTGACGAGAATATCGAGCCCGCCGAACGTGCCCGCCGCGAAAGCCACGAGGGCTTCGATTTCGGCAGGACGGCTCATGTCCGCGTTGTGATGCGCGGCGCGCACGCCGGTCGCTTCGATGTGCGCGAGGGCGGCCGCCGGATCGCCGAAACCGTTCAGGACGATACTGGCGCCTGCGCGAGCCAGCGCCGTCGCGATGCCGAGGCCGATGCCGCTGGTCGAGCCGGTCACGACGGCGGTTTTTCCGGCGAGGGAGAGCGTGTTGGGGAGATGCATGGGTGGGCCTGGTGTAGTTGCCGGTTAGACGATACCGGTCAGATAGAACACGGCGATGACGAAGAAGACCGCGAGTGTTTTGATGATGGTCACCGCGAAAATGTCGCGATACGACTCGCGGTGCGTGAGGCCCGTGACCGCGAGCAGCGTGATGACCGCGCCGTTGTGCGGCAGCGTATCCATGCCGCCGCTCGCCATCGCCACCACGCGGTGCAGCACTTCCATCGGAATGTGCATGGTCTGCGCGGTCTTGATGAAGGTGTCCGACATGGCGGCGAGCGCGATGCTCATGCCGCCCGACGCGGAACCCGTGATACCCGCGAGCGCCGAAACCGAAACGGCCGCATTCACGAGCGGATTCGG
The DNA here is from genome assembly GCF_024206515.1 of Paraburkholderia sp. CNPSo 3281. Taxonomy (NCBI): domain Bacteria; kingdom Pseudomonadati; phylum Pseudomonadota; class Betaproteobacteria; order Burkholderiales; family Burkholderiaceae; genus Paraburkholderia; species Paraburkholderia sp. CNPSo 3281. Next base: position 98,959 of record NZ_JAMBPS010000019.1, read on the forward strand.
AATGGCCTTGAGCGCATTGCCGACCACGAGGAAGCCGGGCAGCGCCGAGATCACGCCGCCGAAGCCGTACTCGGATGCCGTATTGAGCGTGGCGAGCAGCGCGCCGCTCACTGCGGTCTTCGTGCCGGTCGCGAAGCGTTCCTTCACACGGCCGAACGCCGTCACGATGACGAGCAGAATGCCGAGCAGCAGTGCGCCCTGCACGGCCCAGATGGCGACGACGCTCTTCACGGCCACCGTCACGGGCGCATGCATGCCGGGCAGCACGTCGGGCGCGACGGTGAAGCTTTCGCCGTACCACTGCGGAATCCACTTCGTCAGCAGGAAGTTGGCAACGCCAACGAGTACGAGCGGCGCAATGGCCAGCGCCGGATGCGGCAGGTTGCCCGTTTCCACGCGCTCCGGTTCGTTCACGAGCGAAGTGCCATAGCCTTCGCCCTTCGCCATGGCGCTGCGGCGGCGCCATTCGAGGTACGTGAGACCGACCACGATGATGAAGATCGAGCCGATCACGCCGAGCCAGGGCGCGGCCCACGCGGTGGTCTTGAAGAACGTGGTGGGAATGATGTTCTGGATCTGCGGCGTACCGGGCAGCGAATCCATCGTGAACGTGAACGCGCCGAGCGCGATCGCGCCGGGCATGAGGCGCTTGGGAATGTTGCTCTGGCGATAGAGTTCGGCGGCGAACGGATACACCGCGAACACCACGACGAAGAGCGAGACCCCGCCATACGTGAGCAGCGCGCACACCGCGACGATCACGGCGTTGGCTCGCGAGCGGCCAATGTAGCGGATCGCGGCGGCCACGATTGCCTCGGAGAAGCCAGATAGTTCGATGACCTTACCGAACACTGCGCCGAGCAGGAACACGGGGAAGTAGAGCTTGACGAAGCCGACCATCTTTTCCATGAAGATGCCGGAAAACACGGGGGCGACGGCGGAGGGATCGATCAGCAGCACGGCGCCTAGTGCGGCGATGGGCGCAAAGAGAATGACGCTGTAGCCGCGGTAGGCCACGAACATCAGGAACGCCAAAGCGGCGATCACAATCACAAAGGACATCTTGTCTCCAGTTGGTTTATTCGTGCAGGTCTGTTTGTTGTTCGCGCGCGCCGAAGCCGGCGCGACCGCGCAATAGAGCACGATATGTGCCAGCGGGCGGGCAGCCTTGCGCGAAGCGGCACGGAAACCGGCGGCGCAGGGCACGGGGGTGTGCCGGGATGGTTGTGGCGGCAGCGTGTCTCAGAACTGAGACGGATTGGGCGAGCAAACGCGCCGCCGCTAGCTGACCCATACGTAAAGCCGGGAAATTTCAGGGGATATGGCGCAATCTCATTTCTGAGATAATGCGTCCCGAAAATGAGAATCCGCTGGCCGTGACAGGCCGCGTCAGGGCCGCGACCGAAGAAAAGCACCGAATGGAAATCGAAACAACCGCGCTGCTGGCCGACTACGACCACGTGCGCAAGCTGGCGATGCAATCGCTCTTTCAATCGCTCGACAAGTTCAGCGAAGGCACCGTGATCGTCGATCGCAACGCGCGCGTGGTGTGGATCAACCAGCACTACGCGGCGCGCTTCGGCTTTGACGACCCCACGGCGGTGATCGGTCTCGATTGCGAAACCGTCATTCCGAACAGCATGATGCGCGACGTCGTGAAGGGGGGCGAGCCCATCCTGCTCGACATTCTCGAGACCGATCGCGATCCGATCGTCGTTACGCGTTTGCCTATCAAGGATGACAACGGCGAAACGATCGGTGCAGTCGGCTTCGTGCTGTTCAACGAACTCAAGGGACTGTCGCCGCTCTTCAGCCAGTACGCGCGGCTGCGAGCCGAACTGATCAGCACGCGCCAGTCGCTCGCGCAGGTGCGTCGCGCGAAGTACAGCTTTTCAAGCCTGATCGGCACGAGCGCGGCAAGCCTCGAAGTGAAGCGCCAGGCGCGCCGAGCCGCGCGTCTCGCGTCGCCGGTGCTTTTGCTTGGCGAAACGGGCACGGGTAAGGAGTTGCTTGCGCACGCCATACACGGCGCGTCCGGACGCGCGGACGGTCCGCTCGTGACGGTGAACGTCGCGGCGATTCCCGACACGCTGCTGGAACTGGAGTTCTTCGGCGCGGAGGCGGGCGCGTACACGGGCGCGGAGCGCAAGGGGCGCATCGGCAAGTTCGAGCTGGCCCAGGGCGGCACGCTCTTTCTCGACGAGATCGGCGACATGCCGCTCGCGCTGCAGGGCAAATTGCTGCGCGTTTTGCAGGAACAGGAGTTCGAGCCGCTCGGCTCGAATCGCATCGTGCGCACCGATGTGCGCATCATTGCGGCGACCTCGGCGGATCTGCCCGCGCTCGTGGCGCAGGGCCGGTTTCGCGCGGACCTCTACTATCGGCTCAACGTGCTGATGATTCGCGTGCCGCCGCTACGCGAACGCCTGGCGGACATCGAGGCGATGGCGTATTCGATTCTCGACAAGCTCGCGGTGCAGAGCGGTGCGGGGCATCTCGAACTCGACAACGATGCGCTTGCCGTGCTGTGTGCGTATGGCTGGCCGGGCAACGTGCGCGAGTTGCGTAATATGCTCGAGCGCGCGGTGCTGCTATCGGATAGCGAGCGCATCGATGCTCGCTCGCTCGCTCGCTTCATTGGCGATGGGCGCGGGCGGCGCCTGGACGAAGAGCGGGGCGATCAGCACGATACGCAGGACGACACCGGCGTGCAGCAGCATCAGCAGTACGACGAAGCGATGCGCGATTACGAACGCCGCTTCCTGACCGAAGCGTTACGCGCGGCGGGCGGTCAAGTGACGAAAGCCGCCGCACAGATCGGCATGGCGCGCGCGACGCTGTACCGGCGCATCGTTGCCCTCGGTATCGACGTTTGATGCCGTGAGTCCGTGCAGTCACCCGCCCGCAATGAGCTTTTTACGCGCGGCCTTCACGCGTGCCACATGCGCTTCATCCCAGTCGTAAAAGCCCGCGCCGCTGCGCACACCCACGCGGTCCGCTTGTACTTGCGCGCGCAACAAATCGATCACGTCTTCCTACCACCTCGGGGTTCGCCTCTGACTCGGGTTCGACAGCCTGGCACGGCGTCGTATCGGTTCTGCGGGCCGTCAACAATCGGGGACATATTCTTCTTCGCATCCGGTTATACCCTGGGTCTATTTCACCCGCGTGAGGACTCTGGTATAACTGCGCTCCCAAGCTGATTACGTTTTAGCACGGCAAAAACCGCAGGCGCGGCAAGCGCGCGGGAAGCCGTGGAAAGGGAGTGCAATGGCGCGCGTAGTGGTGGTCGGCAGCATCAACATGGACATGGTCGTCACGACCGACACGTTTCCCCGGCTCGGCGAGACGCTGTTCGGCACGCATTTTTCGACCCATCCGGGCGGCAAGGGCGCGAACCAGGCGGTCGCGGCGGCGCGTCTTGGCGCCGAGGTGACGATGATCGGCTGCGTCGGCGCCGATGCGTTCGGCGGCGAAATGAAGGCGACCCTCGCGCGCGAAGGCGTCGATATCGCCCATGTGAGCACGGGTCGCGAAGCGACCGGCATCGCGTCGATCACGCTCTCGGGCGGCGATAACGCGATCATCGTCGTGCCTGGCGCGAACCACGAGCTTTCGCCCGAAGACATCGACCGTGCAAGCGCGGCGATCGCCCAGGCCGACGTCGTGCTCGCCCAACTCGAAGTGCCCTACGCAACGGTGCTGCACGCCGCGCGGCGCGCCCGCGAACACGGCAAGCCATTCTTTCTCAATCCCGCGCCCGCAGTCGAACTGAGCGGCGAACTGCTCGAACTGACCACGCTGCTCACGCCCAACGAGCACGAACTCGCCACCGCGCTGCAAACGCCGGAAGGCGCGTGGGCCGAGGTCATCGCGCGCTCGCCCATGCATAGCCCACGTATTGCCATGACGCACGGTAAAGACGGCGCGTACTACGCCGACGCCGATGGCGCGCTCGTGCATCAGCCGGGATTCACCGTCGAAGCCGTCGATACGACTGGCGCCGGCGACACCTTCAACGGAGCGCTCGCGGCGTTCTGGCATCTCGGCATTGGCGAGGCCGTGCGGCGCGCGAATGCGGCGGGCGCGCTCTCGGTGACGCGCGCCGGTGCGCAGGGCGGCATGCCCTCGCTCGCCGAGCTCGAAGCCTTCCTGAACACGCAAGCCTGAGATTCGCAGTGAAAAAACACGGACATCTGAATCGCGACATCGCACGCGTGCTGGCCCGCATGGGCCACACGGACAGCCTCGTGATCGCCGACTGCGGGCTGCCGGTTCCCGACGGCGTGGAATGCATCGACCTCTCGTTCGCGGCCGGCGTGCCGGACTTCTTCGCCGTGCTCGACAGCGTGCTCGCCGACTTCAAGGCCGAGCGCGCGGTGTTCGCGAGCGAGGCGCAGACGCACAACGCGGCCGTGGTGGCGCGCAGCCGCGAGATGGCCGCCGCGCACATCGCCGTGGAAAACGTGCCGCACGAAGAATTCAAACGCCGCTGCCGCGAGGCGAAGGCGGTGATCCGCACCGGCGAATGCAGCCCCTACGCGAATGTGATTTTGCATTCGGGCGTGATTTTCTGAGAGGTCCAGGATGCAAGTGATGATGCAGGGGATCGGCAAGGCGTTCGGTCCGGTTCGGGTGCTCGAAGGCGTCGATTTCCGCATCGAGGCAGGCGAGATCCACGCGCTGATGGGCGAGAACGGCGCAGGCAAATCGACGCTCATGAAGATCCTGAGCGGCGTATATCAGGCCGATGCAGGCGAGATCCTCGTCGATGGGCGCGCGGTGCAGATCCGCAGCACCGTCGAGGCCGAACGCGCGGGCATCGCCATCATTCACCAGGAATTGAACCTCATCCCGCAGTTGACGGTGATGGAGAATCTCTTCCTTGGCCGCGAGCCGAACCGCTTCGGCATGGTCGATGTCGCGACGATGCGCAAAGAGGCGCGCAAGTGGCTCGACAAGGTCGGCGCGCAGCGCATCGATCCGCAGACCGAGGCGGGGCTGCTCTCCATCGGTCAGCAGCAACTCGTGGAAATCGCCAAGGCGCTGTCGCTGAACGCGCAAGTCCTTGTAATGGACGAGCCGACCGCCGCGCTCACGAACCGCGAGATCGAAACGCTCTTCGAGATCATGCAGTCGCTCAAGGCGAGCGGCGTGGCGATCGTCTACGTTTCGCACCGCATGGAAGAGATCTTTCGTGTGTGCGACAAAATCAGCGTACTGCGCGACGGCCATTTCGTCGGTGTGCGCGCGATTCGCGAGACCGGTTTCGACGAGGTCGTGCGCCTGATGGTGGGCCGCGAGATTGGCGAGCGTTTCCCGAAACGCAGCCATGCGCCCGGCGACGTGCGCATGAGCGTGGCCGGTCTCGCGGACGACGGCCATATCGAAGGCATTACGTTCGACGTGCGCGCGGGCGAGGTGCTCGGTATCGCCGGACTCATGGGCGCTGGCCGCAGCGAGATTCTGCGCACGCTGTTCGGCGCGAACCACAAGAGCGCGGGCACGGTCACGCTCGACGGCAAGCCGCTCGACGTGCGCGACGCGTCTGGCGCGATTGCGGCGGGCATTGGCTTCGTCACGGAAGACCGCAAGCGGCAGGGGCTCGTGCTCGGCATGTCGGTGCGCGAAAACGCGACGCTCGTGCATCTGGACCAGTACGCCACCCTCGGCTTCGTCAACGAGCGCGCGGAGCGCAGCGCCGTCGACGGTCTCATCAAGCAGTTGCGCGTGCGCACGCGCGACGCCGAACTGGACGTCAAGGCCCTCTCGGGCGGCAATCAGCAGAAGGTCGTGTTCGCGAAGTGGCTGGCGCAGCCGCCGAAGGTGCTGCTGCTCGACGAGCCCACGCGCGGCGTGGACGTGGGCGGCAAGGCGGAGATCTACACGATCATCAATCAGCTCGCGGAGCAGGGCGTCGCCATCGTGATGGTGTCGTCCGAACTGCCCGAAGTGCTGGCCATGAGCGACCGCATTCTCGTCATGCATCAGGGACGCCAGAACGGCATCTTCGAAGCGGCCACGGCCACCCAGGAACTGATCATGACGGCCGCAGCCGGCGGCCACGGCCCGGCGACTGCTGCGCAAACTGTGGCGGCCTGAGCGAAGGCGCCGACTCATTCACTGAAAACTAGCGAGACATGACATGTCGCAAGTGACTCTCACTCCCGGCAGCCGGGCGACGCTGCAAAAGCTCGGACCCTTCGTAGCACTGCTGATCATTTCCGTGGCGCTCTCAATCGTGAGCCGCGACTTCCTCACGGTCGACAATCTGCTCAACGTGATGCGGCAGGCGTCGATCAACGCGCTGATCGCGTTCGGCATGACGCTCGTGATTCTGCTCGGCGGCATCGATCTCTCGGCGGGCTCCGTGCTGGCGCTTTCCTCGGTGATCATCGCGACGCTGCTGAGCGCAGGTACGCCCGCCATCGTCGCGACGCTCGCCGGCCTCGTGGCCGGCGGCCTGATGGGCTTCGCCAACGGTCTCGTGATCAGCAAGGGCAAGGTCGCGCCGTTCATCGCCACGCTCGGATCGATGACGGTGCTGCGCGGCCTCGCGCTCGTCGTGTCGAACGGCAGCCCGATCAGCAGCTTCAACAGCGACTTCTTCTCGCTGCTGGGCGGCGGCTATGTCGCGCGCCTCGTGCCGATTCCCGTCGTGCTCATGCTCGTGATGTTCGGCATGTTCTGGGTCCTGCTGCGCAAGACCGTGTTCGGCCGTCATATCTATGCAACGGGCGGCAATGTGGAATCGGCGAAGCTTTCCGGCGTGAAGGTCGATCGCATCCAACTGTGGGTGTACACGATCGCGGGCGTCATGTCGGCGCTCGCGGGCGTGGTGCTGACCTCGCGCCTGAACTCCGCGCAGCCGACCGCGGGCACGGGCTACGAGCTCGACGCCATCGCGGCGGTCGTGCTGGGCGGCACGAGCCTCACGGGCGGCCGTGGCTGGATCTTCGGCACGCTCGTGGGCGCGCTCCTGATCGGCGTGCTCAACAACGGCCTGAATCTGCTCGACGTGTCGTCGTTCTATCAGCAGGTCATCAAGGGCATCGTGATCCTGCTTGCCGTGCTGATCGATCGCGGCAACAAGAAGTCGTCGTAATAACCAGGCCGCGCCACGCTCCATTCGCGTGGCGCGGCAGTTTGGCATCAATAGTTATCCTGAGTTGTTTATCTCCACACACTCCACATATAACGAGGAGGAAGACTATGCATAAGCACAATTCGCCGTCGATCTCGAAACTCTTTGCGGCGCTCGCCGCCGGTTCGCTCGTGCTGGGCCTCGCGGCCTGCTCGAAGGAAGGTCCGGGCAGCGCGGCCGATGCTGGCGCGTCGGCTGCGGCGCCGGCTTCGGGCGGCGCGGTCACGGTCGGCCTGTCGATCTCGACGCTCAACAATCCGTTCTTCGTCTCGCTCAAGAAGGGCGCCGAAGACGAAGCGAAGAAGGACGGCGTGACGCTCATCACCGTCGACGCGCAGAACGATCCGGCCAAGCAGCAGGCGAGCGTGGAAGACCTGATCGAGAAGAAGGTCAACGTCATCCTCATCAACCCGACCGATTCTTCGGCGGTGGCCAACGTCGTGAAGGAAGCGACGAGCAAGGGCATCAAGGTGATTTCGCTCGACCGCAGCGTGAACGGCGCGGAAGTCAGCTCGCATATCGCTTCGGACAACAAGGCGGGCGGCAAGATGGCTGCCGATTTCCTCGCCGACAAGCTGGGCGGCAAGGGCAACGTCGTCGAGCTGCAAGGCATTCCGGGTTCGTCGGCGGCCAACGAACGCGGCGCCGGTTTCGACGACGAAATCGCGGCAAAGGGTGGCGTGAAGATCGTCACGAAGCAGCCGGCCGACTTCGATCGCGCCAAGGGCCTTTTGGTGATGGAAAACATCATCCAGAGCAACAAGGACATTCAGGGCGTGTTCGCGCAGAACGACGAAATGGCGCTGGGCGCCGTGAAGGCGCTGCAGGCTGCAGGCCTGAAGAACGTGGCCGTGGTCGGCTTCGACGCCACCGACGACGCGATCGCCGCGGTCAAGGCTGGCCAGATGGCCGCGACCGTGCAGCAGCAGCCCGAACTGATCGGCCAGTATGGCGTGCAGGCCGCGAAGAAGGTGGTCGACGGTCAGCCGGTCGACAAGTTCATTCCGGTGCCGCTGAACCTGTACCAGCAGTAAGCACGTTTTCAGGCGCGCGCGAGCGTAGTACCATCGGACGCGAAGATCTTCGCGTACGCGCGCGCTTGAGGGCTACCGCGCGCCCCGTGTCACACGGGGCGCTTCGTTTTTGGGGCTTGCCCTGGCTCACAGCCGCGTCGCGGGCTTTTCGCTCCCGCGTTCACCCGACCCCAACCTACTCCCAGCAGGAACGCCGCGTGACCCAGTTCGAGCGTCTGACTATCGACGACATTGCCCGCCTCGCGGAGGTTTCGCGCACCACGGCCAGCATGGTGCTCAACGGCAATGCCGAGCGTTACCGCATTTCGGCGGCGACGGTCGAGCGCGTGCTGCAGGTGGCGAGGGACCATCATTTCACGCCGTCGCAGTCGGCGCGCGCGCTGCGCTCGCGGCGCAGCAACACGATCGGCCTCGTGATTCCCGATCTGACCAACTCGGCGCACGCCGCGCTCGCCCAGGCCATGGAATGGCAATGCCGCGAGCGCTACCGTTATCAGCTCGTGATCGTGACGAGCGACGAAGATCCGGTGCGCGAGACCGAGGGTATTGCGCATCTGGTCGCTCAGCAGGTGGATGGCGTGGTGGTCGTGCCGTGTACGGCCGAAGCGCCGCGCTATGACAAGTGGGTCAAGCGTCTGCCGATCGTGTTCGCCGATCGCCGCGTGGCGACGAGCGCGATTCCCTATGTGATTACCGACGCCGCCGAAACGGTGGCGGCACTGGTGGGCGAGACGATCGAGCAAGGCGTGCGGGAAGTGGTGTTCTTCGGCGGCCAGCCAGAACTGTCACCTAGCCGCGACCGTCTTGCGGGCTATCGGCTCGCGCTCGAGCGGCATGGCATTGCGGAGCAGCCCGACTGGGTGTTTCAGCGCGACTACCAGCGAGAGTCGGGCTACGCGCTGATGAAGGCCTGGTTCGAAGCGCATGGGCGCTATCCCGGGGCGTTGTTCGCCGGTTCGATCACGCTGCTCGAAGGCTTGCTGGAGTTCGTGAACGAAGCGCACCGGCTCGCTCAGGCGCCGGGCCGCGTGATGACCTTCGACGATCATCAGCTGCTCGACTGCCTGCCGCTTCGCATCGACGCTATCGTGCAGGACAGCGGCCAACTCGCGGAACATAGCCTGCGCTGCGTATTTTCGCTGCTCGAGGGCGAAGGCGCGCCCGAGTCCATTCAGGTGCCCGCGCAGATCCATTATCGGCAGCGGCGCGGGCCGCTTGACTTGCGCTAACCCTGCACGCACGTAAACGATTTGGCGCTGTTCACGTCGCCTGCGCCGTTATAGCTGGGCCACGCCGGATACTGGCACAGCGGCCGCGTGCGGCCCGGCACGCCCGCGGTGTCGGTGACCACCTGGTGCACCGGCGGCGTGCCGTGCTCGACCCAGTTTTCCAGTGTCGTGAGCGAATCCCACGACGCGTTGAACTCAGTGCCGACCGCGTGCTGCAGCCCCGGAATCTCATAGAAGCGCACGAATGACGCCACGGCGCCAAAACCCATCGTCAGCTGCATGCGCTCGAAGTAGATCTCGGTTGCCCGCGTGCTGACGGTCTGGTCCACGGTGCCGTGCGCCATCAGCAGCTTGCCGCCGCGCCGCATGAAGCGCGCGAGGTTCGCGTCGGTCGCGTCGAGTCCCGAGAGCATGCTGATTCGCCCGGACCATTGACCGGCGAGCGCGGGATTGAACGTCAGCGAGTCGAAGTTCGGGTTGTTCATGACCGTGTAGCGGACGAACTCGTCGGCGATCTGCCCGTCGAACATCGCGGTGCCTTGCAGCGGATACGAGGGCTGTGTCGTGCCCAATGCGAGCGTCGTGACGATCGGCTCGAGTGGCGAACTACTGCCCACGCCGAGATCCGCGCCATACACGTTGTAGCCCGGATACTGCGTTTCGCCGCTTTCGAGCGGGTACGCAAACACGAGCGGCGTGTTCATGGTGTTGAGCGCCGCGATCTGCGGGTCTGAAAGACACGTATCGCCGTGCGCCACACCGCCTGCGCAGCGCAGGGGAGCGCCGTCGACACTGGCCGTTGCCGGGTTGAACGTCGCGTTGCACGCCTGCACGTTGCTGATCAGGCCGTCGACGACACCGTCGAGCCCGTCGCACGCCTGCATGACCGCCTTGAGCAGCAGCGCGCGCTGCGCGGTGTCGAGATACGCGCCTGGCGCCGCGAAGCCTTCGGTCACGCGCAACTGTTGCAGGCTCAGCGTCGTGAAGTCGTAGGCGGGATAGAACGCGATCACGCCGTCCCAGTCCTGCGGCCAGCGCTGCGCGACGGTCAGCGCCTCGCGCCCGCCAGTCGAGCCGCCCGCGAAATACGCCTTGAATGGATGCGCGCCGTAATGCGCCTTGATGACCACGAGCGCGGCGTCATGCGTTTTCTTGAGCGCAGCGCCCATGAAGTTGTCGTAGGCCTCGGCGTTGACGGAGAACGCGCCGTTCACCGCGCCGTTGGTCGCTTCATGCCCGGAATCGCTCGCGAACACCGCGTAACCGCGCGACAGCGGTCCCGGCAGATTGGCCGGCGCGCTCGGCACGTTGCCGGTCACGGCGGGAATCGAGCCGTCGAAACCGCCGCCGCCGAGCATCAGGATCTTGCCGTTCCATTGGTCCGGCAACGCGATGTTGAAGAGAATGTCCGGCGCGGACGGATCGACCGGATGGATCGCGCCCGCGACGAGACAGTACGAGCCGGTGGCGGTCGCACCGCTGCTGCTTGCCGCCATCTGTGTCGTGGACGTGACGACGGCGCCTGTGGTCGGCAGGTCGATCTTGCGGGCCGCAATGGTCAGCCCGGTCAATTGCGGGCAACTCGTTTTCGACGGCGGCGGCGTCCCGTGCGGTCCGCACGCCCCGTCGCGGCATGAGTCCGCCACCGGTTGCGCATACGTGCCGCCGCTCCAGATGGCGCACAGCACCAACACACAGAACGCACCGGCTCGCGAAGGCACAAGCCTGCAAGCGCGCCACAGCCCGCTGTTCGAGTTCATTGCGTTGTCTCCTTCCAGTGAGGCCTCGAGACGGCGCTGCAAGCCGCGGCATCGGCCCCTATGCCGCCACGCACTCATACCCCGTATTTCATTAGGCAATGGCGCGGCCACTGCATTCGCGCTCGCGCCCGGCGCTTGATGGGTGAATCCATAATAGTCGCTGGTACGTGCGGCACCCGCAAAATTGCGCACGATTCGTTTGCCCGCTGCTGGCGGATGATGACGTTTCGTGCTTTCGACCCGCTTTCTGGCTGCGCCGAGCCGGCGGGAGTATCGTTGCGCAGGTGACCCACGAGGGTAGGACAACCGATGACGCGTCTTGACAGCCCCATCGATGCGCAGCGCCTCGACGACGAATGGCTCGAAGCGGACGGCGCCGGCGGATTCGCGTCCGGCACAGTCGGCACCGCGCGTACGCGCCGCTATCACGCGCTGCTGCTCACGGCTACGCAGCCGCCCACGAGCCGCGTGGTGCTCGTGGGCGGCATCGAAGCCTGGCTCGAGGACGGGGAGCGCAAGACCGCGCTCACGATGCAGCGCTATGCGCCCGATCTGCTCTATCCCGATACCTCGGAGCGCATCGCTAGCTTCAACACGTCGCCGTGGCCCACGTGGCGCTACCGGCTGGACGGCGGCGCCGTGCTCACGGCAGAAGTGTTCGTGGCGAAGGCGAGCCGCGAGACCGTGCTGCGCTGGCGGCTCGAAGCATCGTCCGGGGCTGGCGGCGCCGTGCTGAAAGTCCGCCCGCTGATCTCGGGTCGCGACTATCACGGGCTGCACCACGAGAACCCCGCGTTCGACTTCCACGCCCAGATCGACGGCGAATACGTGCGCTGGCAACCGTACGGCGATCTGCCCGCCGTCGTCGCGCGCTCGAACGGCGCCTATACGCATGCGCCGGATTGGTACCGCAACTTCTGCTACACGCGCGAACGCGAACGCGGTCTCGACTGCATCGAGGATCTCGCGACGCCAGGCGTCTTCACGTTCGCTCTCGACAAGGGCGATGCCGTGATACTGTTGCGCGCGCAATCATCGTCTGGCGCGCTGGATACCTCGCTCGACAGCAATGAAAGCGCGGCGAGCCGCGCGCGACTGCTCGCCGGCTTCGAGGAAGTGCGCCGGGTGTCGCTCGGCTCGCGCCTGCAGCGTTCGGCCAACGCCTATGTCGTCGCGCGCGGCGACGGCCGCACGATCGTCGCGGGCTATCCGTGGTTCACCGACTGGGGCCGCGACACGTTCATCGCCATGCGTGGTTTGTTGCTCGCGAACGAGCGCTACGAGGAGGCGGGCGCGATCCTGCTCGAATGGGCGGCGACCGTCTCAGAGGGCATGCTGCCGAACCGCTTTGCCGATGCGGGTGGCGCGCCCGAGTACAACTCCGTCGACGCCTCGCTGTGGTTCATCGTGGCGGTGCACGACTACTTCGCGGCCGGGAACGTGCCGCACGAAGCGCGGCATGCGCTGCAAGGCGCCGTCGACGCCATCCTCGAAGGCTATGCGCGCGGCACGCGCTACCGGATCGCAGCCGATCCGCGTGATGGCCTGCTGCGAGCCGGCGTGCCGGGCGTGCAGCTCACCTGGATGGATGCGAAGGCGGGCGACTGGGTCGTCACGCCGCGCATCGGCAAGCCGGTCGAAATTCAGGCGCTGTGGATCAACGCGCTGCGCGTCGCTGCGGCATGGGATACGCGTTGGCGCGAGCTCGAAGTGCGCGCCAGCGCCTCGTTTGCCGGGCGCTTTGTCGATCCGTCGACGGGCGCGCTGTTCGACGTGGTCGATGTCGATCACGTGGATGGCACGGCCGATCGCTCGATTCGGCCGAACCAGATCTTCGCGGCAGGCGGTCTGCCGTTTGCGCTGCTCGAAGGCGATGCGGCGCGCCCGGTCGTCGCGCAGGTCGAAGCCGATCTGCTTACGCCCATGGGGCTGCGCACGCTCGCGCCGTCGGACCGCGCGTATCGCGGGCAGTACCGTGGCGGCGTGCTGGAGCGCGACGGCGCCTATCATCAGGGCACCGTCTGGCCCTGGTTGCTCGGCCCCTTCGTGGATGCCTGGCTGCATGTGAACGGCGATACTGCGGCGCAGCGCGCGCTCGCGCGCGAGCGGTTCGTCGTGCCGCTGCTCGCGCATCTCGACCGCGCCGGGCTCGACCATGTTTCCGAGGTTGCCGATGGCGATGCGCCGCACCAGAGCGGCGGCGCGCCGTTCCAGGCATGGTCGCTCGGCGAATTGCTGCGTGTTCTCAAACGGCTCGGCGACGCCGGCTAGCCCGCATCCGTAGCGCCGCGCGCACGCCCGGCGGGCAACCGCGCTAGCATGGGAGACTCGCGGCGCGCGCGCCGCGCCCCAATTCAAGGAGATGCCCATGCTGCAGCGCGCCGCCGGCCTCATCCACACGGTTGAAGGCCAACGCCTGTACTCGGCCGACTACGCTCGCTGGCAGCGCTGGGGACCGTACCTCAGTGAGCGCCAATGGGGCACGGTGCGCGAGGATTACAGCGAGCACGGCACCGCGTGGGATTACTTCCCGCACGACCACGCGCGCATGCGCGCCTATCGCTGGGGCGAGGACGGCCTGGCCGGTTTCGCCGACGAGCGGCTGGACTGGTGTTGTTCGCTCGCGCTGTGGAACGGCCTCGACCCGATTTTGAAGGAGCGTCTGTTCGGTCTTACGAATCAGGAAGGCAATCATGGCGAGGACGTGAAGGAGCTGTACTTCTACCTCGACAGCACGCCGACGCATTCGTATATGCGCATGCTCTACAAGTACCCGCAAGCGGCGTTTCCCTACCAGGACCTGGTCGACGAAAACGCGCGGCGCGGCGCCAGTTTGCCCGAATACGAAATTCTCGATACGGGCGCATTCGACGATCAATGTTACTTCGATGTGCAGATCGAATATGCAAAGCACACGCCGGAAGACATCGTCATGCGCGTGACAGTCGAGAACCGCGCCGGGCAGCACGCTTCGATCGACGTGTTGCCGCAGATCTGGGCGCGCAACACGTGGTCGTGGAAGGCCGCGGGCAGCAAGCCTTCGCTCACGCTCGTCTCGTCGGCCGGCGGCGAGCACGTCGTCGCGCACTGTGGCACGCACGAGCCGCTCGTCGTGACGGCGGCCGCGCAGGGAGGCGAGCGCGTCGAGTGGCTGTTTTGCGAGAATGACACCAACGTGAAGCGTCTCTTCGGCATGGATGGCGCGGGCCCATTCAAGGACGGTTTCGACGACTATGTCGTGCATGGCGAGAACGACGCGATCCGGCGCGACGCGGGCACGAAGGCTGCCGCGCGCGTGCATCTCGAGATCGCCGCGCACGGCCGCGCGGTCGTCACGTTCCGCTGGCGTCCGCTGTCCGCGCCGAAGGAGGAAGGGGCGCTCGACATCGACGGCCTGTTCGCGCAGCGCATTGCCGAAGCAGACGCGTTCTACGACGCGCTGCAGCGCGACATCGAGAGCGCCGACGCGAGGCTCGTGCAGCGCCAGGCGCTGGCGGGCATGCTGTGGTCGAAGCAGTACTACCAGTACGACGTGAACCGCTGGATGGCAGGCGATCCGCTGCAGCCGACACCGCCCGCCGCGCGCCAGCGCGGGCGCAACGCGGACTGGCGGCATCTGTGCAACGCGGACATCCTCTCGATGCCGGACAAATGGGAGTACCCGTGGTACGCATCGTGGGACCTCGCGTTTCAGGCGGTCGCGTTCGCGCTGGTCGATCCGATGTTTGCAAAGAAGCAGATGCTGCTGCTCGTGAAGGACCGCTATCAGCATCCGAACGGCCAGTTGCCTGCCTACGAATGGGCGTTCGGCGACGCGAATCCGCCCGTGCACGCATGGGCGGCGTGGCGCGTGTATGAAATCGATCGCGCGATCACCGGCAAGGCGGACCGGGATTTTCTCGAACTCATCTTCCACAAGCTGCTGCTGAATTTTTCGTGGTGGGTGAACCGCAAGGATGCCGACGGCCACAACATTTTCCAGGGCGGCTTTCTGGGGCTCGACAACGTCGGCATCTTCGACCGTTCGTCGCCGCTGCCGACAGGCGGACACCTCGACCAGGCGGACGGCACTGCGTGGATGGCGGCTTACGCGCTCGACCTGATGCGCATCGCACTCGAACTCGCGTTCGCGAACCATGTGTTCGTCGATATCGGCGTGAAGTTCTTCGAGCACTTCCTGTATATCGCAGGTGCCGTGAGCTGCGACGACGGCTGCGAGACAGGCCTGTGGGACAGCGTGGACGAGTTCTTCTACGACAAGCTGAGGCTGCCGGACGGCAGCAGCGTGCCGCTGCGCATGCGTTCGATCGTCGGGCTGATTCCCTTCTTCGCGGTGCGCGTGCTGGAGGAGCGGGTGCACGGCGGCCTGCCGGGGCTGCGCGAGCGGCTGGTCTTTTTCCTCCAGCACCGGCCCGACCTCGCCAGCCTCGTGTCGCGCTGGAACGAGCCCGGCAAGGGCAATTCCTTGCTGCTCTCGCTATTGCGCGGGCACCGCATGAAGGCACTGCTTCGGCGGATGCTCGACGAAGCCGAATTTCTCTCCGACCACGGCGTGCGTGCGCTCTCTCGCGCCCATCTCGACGAGCCTTTCGTTTACCGGCACAACAGCTGCGACTTCTGCGTCAAATACCTGCCCGCCGAATCGGACTCGCGCGTATTCGGCGGCAATTCGAACTGGCGCGGCCCGGTGTGGATGCCGGTCAACTATCTGCTGATCGAGTCGCTGTACGAATTTCACCGCTACTATGGCGACGATTTTCGCGTCGAGTATCCGACCGGCTCGGGCAAGAAGCTTTCGCTCGCGCAGATTGCCGACGAGCTGGCGCGCCGCGTCACGACGCTCTTTCTGCTCGACCGCAACAACGAGCGCCCGGTGATGGGCACGTACCCGCTGCTGCAGGCCGATCCGCGCTGCCGCGATCTCGTGCTGTTTCACGAATACTTCCACGGCGACAACGGGCGCGGCGTCGGCGCATCGCACCAGACCGGCTGGACAGGACTCGTCGCCCTGATGCTGCAGCCGCGCATGATGAGCCCCTCGGGTAACGTGCCGGTGGCGGGCGAGGTCGAAGACGTGGAGGCGGTGAAGTGAGCGCGCATTCGCAGGTGTCTGCTGCGAACCGGCACTCGCCGTGTTCAAGCGTTGGTCAGGAGATAACACCCGCCACGCGTGACATTCGCAAACATAGCCGAAACGCCCGGCAGTAAAGCGTTCGCTTGCGCTGGCACACTCGATGCGTTCACGTCGACCGACAGTTGGGCCCAGCCAACTGCAGCCGAGTCGAGGTGCAGCATGTCGAGCGTTCCGGATGGCAGGCCTGCGGGTCTATCTCATGTGTTGTTTCTGGTCGGGCTGATCGGCCGCGCGCCACGGGAGCTGTGGCCCTTTGTGCTCACCTGGGTCATCGCGGTCCTGACCGTTCCCTTTTGCTGGCTCGTCATCTCCGGCGCGCTCACGCAACACGTGCTGGTGCCGCCGGTGGAAACACCGAAAGCGCTGGCCGACACCGGCTATACCCCGGAATTCCTGGCAGAACGAATTCTTTCGGCGATGCGTGGCATCAGCAGCGACAGCGACGCGGTTCCGCACGATGTCTCGTTGGCGGATAACGACAGCCCGGATATCAAGCTGCCGGGTCAAGACATGTCTTATGCCTCGATCGTCGGCTTTCTGAAATCGACGCTGTTCAGGAACAGGCAGGACGTGGTCGTCCATATCGGCATTACGCACGTAAACGACAGCCCGGATGCGTATGTCGCGCATATCCAGATCGAAAACGGCCCGTTCAACGCCATGCACGACGACGTCGCGTTCACCGGCAAGGACTTCAACCAGTCGGTGCGAGACATCGCGATCGAGGTCATGCGGCTTGTCGAACCGAATACGCTCGCGAGCCATGTCTTCACGGCGGTGCAAAAGACACGGTGTTCGCCGGGCCAATGCGACTACAGCGACGTCGAAGCCATCTATGACGATGTCCTCGCCCGGCCAGGCTCACCGCAACGCCAATGGGCGCTCGCTGGAAAAGGCTGGCTGCTGCTGAGGCAAAACCACGCTGAGGAGGCGGAACAGCAGGCACGCGACGCACTTTTGCTGTATCCGCACTCGGCCGTCTTGCGGGCCAATCTCGGCATTGCGCTCGAACAGGAGCGGAGAATCGACGCGGCGATCAAGGAGCTTCGCGCGGGCGCTCACGAGCGGTGGAGTACCGCGGAGAACCAGCGCTTGCTCGGCGACGTCTTGTTGCACGCGCATCGGTATGCTGAAGCCCTAAGCGCGTTTCACCGCGCAGATGAAATGCATCACGACGACGTCAACATCCTGCATGACTGGGGAGAAGCGCTCGTCGACAACGGACAATACGAGGCGGCAATCGTCAAGCTGGCACGCGCGGTGGAGCTTCGTCCCGATCTCGCGCCCTCTTATGAACTGTGGGGGCAGGCGCTGGAAGACGAAGGCGATCTGTCTCATGCAGCGCAAGAATATGCCGAAGCGGACAAGCGCGACAGTGGCGCGCTGACGCCGCACGAGAAGCAACTCGCCCTGCTTGGTACGCCGCGCAGATTGCCGCCGGCATCGGCGAGCCTGCAGGCGCCGGATAGTCACGCATAGCGCTCGTTGCCCGCCATGTGCTTTTCGCTAGCTAGTTCAGTCATTGCGATCGCCCGCGAAACAAGCCCTTTTTCTTCGCTGGAATAAACGCTGCGTCCTCCTCGTTCTTTGTCCGTTAGTCCCTTGGACTGAACGAGGAGTGCGGTCATGAAGCCTCTACTCGCCGTATTCGGCGTCGTAGCATGTGGTGCGGTCATCGCGACGCTCGTGTCGTGTGGCGGCAGTTCCGGTTCCAGTTCGGGTTCCAGCAGTGCGAGCGTGCCGGTCACGTCGTCGTTCGCGGCGACGGCGCTCGTTTCCGATGGTGCGGTGGCGGCCGCGCACATCGACGGGAATCTGAAGAACCCGTGGGGTGTCGCCTTCAATCCGAATGGTTTTGCCTGGGTCGCGGACAACGGCACCAACGTCGCAACACTCTATGACGGCAATGGCGTGCCGCAATCGCTGATCGTCGCGATACCCAGCGGCAAGAACGGCACGGCATCGCCCACGGGCATCGTCTTCAACGGCACACAAAGCTTCACCGTCACGGAAAACGGCAAGTCCGGCGTCGCCGCGTTCATCTTCGCGGGCGAGGGCGGCACCATCACCGCGTGGGCGCCTGCGGTCGGGCCGACCAACGCCTTCGTCATGTACGACGACGGCACGGGCGGCGCCGTTTACAAGGGGCTCGCGCTCGCGACGATGAACAACGCGAACTTCCTCTACGCGACCGACTTCCATAACAACAAGATCGACGTCTTCAATACCTCATTCAACAAGGTTACGATGCCCGGCGGCTTCACGGACCCAGCGATGCCAGCCGGCTTCGCGCCGTTCGGCATTCAGGCGATCGGTTCGAATCTGTTCGTCACGTATGCGATGCAGGACGCGGCGAAGCACGACGATGTTGCAGGCGCGGGGCTCGGCATGGTCGACGTGTACGACACGGCCGGCAACCTGAAGCAGCGCTTCGCGACGGGCAGTCCGCTCGACGCGCCATGGGGCATTGCGCAAGCGCCCGCGAACTTCGGCTCGATGAGTGGCGCAATACTGATCGGCAATTTCGGTAATGGCGCGATCAACGCGTTCAATGCATCGAACGGCCAGTCGATGGGGCCGCTCAATGGGTCGAACGGCAACGCGCTCGTCGAGCCAGGTGTGTGGGGCATTGCGTTCGGCAACGACCTCAGCAACCAGCCTTCCAGTACACTGTTTTTCGCGGCGGGGCCGAATGGCGAGGCCGATGGCGTGTATGGACGAATCGATTTGAATGCGACGCCGAACCCGGGCACGACGACGGGAACCGGCACGGGCACGAGCACGGGGGCAGGGACGAGCATGGGCATGTAGCGCTCGGCCACGCGGCATCGTTGCCTGATTCGTCAACAGTGCGTCCCAAAAGGGGGCTTGCGCGTTTAAACTACGACTCATAGAATCCGAGTTATGCGTTGCGCAGGCGCGGTGCGGGTCTACCGATATCACGTATCCCTGCATTGGAGAGGCACAAATGTCGAAGCGTATTCTTGTTATTGGGGCCGGCTTCGCCGGTATGTGGAGCGCGCTGAGCGCGGCGCGGCTGCTCGATGAGCAGGGGCGCACGGACGTGGAGATCACGCTGGTCGCACCGGACCCGCATCTGCATGTCCGTCCGCGACTGTACGAAGAGGGTCCCGCGAACTTCCGGGCGCCGCTCACGGAGATCTTCAACGCGACTGGCGTCAAGTTCATTCAGGGCACGGTCGAGCACATTCACGTGGAGCGTCGCGCAGTGGATCTGACCCGCGTGGATGGCCAGTCCTCTACGCTCGGCTATGACCGCCTCGTGCTGGCCACTGGCAGCCGGTTGTTCCGCCCGTCGATTCCGGGCCTCGCCGATCACACCTTCAGCGTGGACCAGACCGACGAAGCGGTCGAACTGGAAGCGCACATCCGCAGTCTGGCCGGCCAGCCGGACTCGCCCGCGCGCAATACCGTGGTGGTGGCGGGTGGCGGATTCACCGGCATCGAGACCGCTGCGGAAATGCCGGCACGCCTGCGCGCGGCGCTGGGCGAGCAAGCGAATGTGCAGGTGATCATCGTCGAGCGTAACGATGCGATCGGCCCCGACCTGGGCGCGGGCCCGCGTCCGGTTATCGAAGAGGCGCTGGGTTCGCTCGGCGTGACCTGGAAGCTCGGCTCGGGCGTGGCTTCAGTGGACGCCGGCGGCGTCACGACAACGGACGGCCAGCGTATCGAATCGCACACGGTGATCTGGACGGCCGGGCTGCGCGCGAGCACGCTGACCGCGCAGATTCCGGGCCGTCTCGACGCCATAGGGCGTCTTCACGTCGATCGCAGTCTCGCGGTGGAGGGTGTGCCCGGTGTCTACGCGACGGGCGACGTCGCCCGTGCAGCCACCGACGATGAAGGCAATCATACGATGATGTCGTGCCAGCACGCGATGAACCTCGGGCGCTCGGCAGGCCACAACGCGGCCGCCGATCTGCTAGGCCTCGCGCCGATTCCGTATAGCCAGCCGAAGTACGTGACCTGCCTGGACCTGGGCCCGTGGGGCGCGGTCTACACGGAAGGTTGGGATCGCGAAGTGAAGTTGCAGGGCGCCGAGGCGAAGAAGCTCAAGCACCAGATCAACTCCGAATGGATCTATCCGCCTCGCGCGGACCGCGAGCAAGCGCTCGCCGCCGCAGATCCGCTGCGCATCGTGGTTGCCTGATCCTTCAGGACAACGACGGGTGTGATTGCACGCGGAAGCCTCGTTGGAGGCTCCGCGTTTTTTCGCATGCTGGAAGGGCTTGCAGAGCGACGGTTGTTACCCGCGACGATTGGCGGCGCGCTCGGTGAACCAGTCGACCACGTGATGGCGATAGCTGGCAGGCGCCTTTGAATACGCGCGGGTGGCGAGATCGGCAAGCGAGTGTTGCTTGAGTTCTGCGCGCATGGCGCGCTCGGCGCCCTGCATCACGGCATGAATCGAGCAGGTGCCGCGTGTGGCCCATGCGGGCGGCTCGTCGTCGAAAACGGCGCATTGCCGGCGCACTTCGCGACAGTCGAAGAGCGCCTTTTCGCCGTCGATGGCGTCGACGACATCCAGCACCGATATATTGCGCGCGGGTTTCGCGAGCCTGAAGCCGCCGCGTATGCCTTCGGTCGACTCGACGATGCCGGCCTTGGCGAGACGCGTGAAGAGCTTGGCGGCGTAGTCGACGGGCACGCCCTGCATTTCCGCGAGGTCGCGCACGCTCGCCTCGCGCACGCCGGCGGACGTGCCGGCAAGATAAAGCAGGCAATGCAGCCCGTATTCGACGCCCGTGCTGATGTGTGACATGGTTATACGGCGACTTTCTGTATCGGAGTTGTTAGGGTAGCGCAGCGCGGCGCCAAAGTCATCCGCTGCGTCGTCGTATACGCTCGGGCGGCCAGCGGGGCGGGGCAGGCCATCGAGAACGCGACGCGCGAATTCCTGTGCGAACATACGCGTAGAAGAGGCGCTTTTCCTCGGTTGACTCGGCCCGATGGAGGCAGCATGAACAGAAACGGTGCGAACGGAACGCTCGGTGCATTGGTGTTCGTGGCTATCGCGAACTGCGCTGCCAATGCGAACGCGCAAACCGGTGTGAGCGAGCCGGCCGGTGTGGCCGTGCAAAGAGTCTCGGCATCGACACCCGGAAGCCGGCCGGATACCTCGGTGGTGCGTGATGTTCGCCGTGCCATCAGGCGCGTTCCGGATCTCGACGATTCGAACATTCACATTCGGGTCAGCCATGGCGTCGTCACGCTCTCGGGCACAGTCCCGGAGACCTGGCAGATCTCGCGCGCAGGCAATGCGGCAAGGCCCGTGCTGGGCGTGAAGGCCGTGACGAACCGCTTGAAAGCACAGAAAGGGGACGCCGCGGCCAGCGAGTAGTGACTCGCCCGCGCGTCCACCCGAGGCAACGCCGCCAGAAGGCGACTCCCGATCTTTCCTTACCCCGGCGAACGCTCCCCAGGAGCAAGTTCAAACTTGCCTTGCACTGACGCAAAATACTGTATAAATTCACAGTATGTGTTTATGTCCAGTAGGAGCGTCGCATGGAATCGCTAATTCGCATCGTGAATGACGAAGACCGTCAGGCGTTTGAATGGCTGGTGGCAAATGTAGGGGCGGATCGCGTTGCCACTGCGACCCAGCGGCTGGCTGGCGGAGGGAAGCGGCCGTTCGTTTCCGCGCTGTGCCGATACCTCGGTGCGTGGCCGCCTGCTGCGCGTCGTGCCCGAAAGGTCGAGCCCGTTCATACGGCCGTTGGCGATCTGCATCTGGCGCGCATACGCGAGTTGCTTGCGCAACATAACGCGGTGAAAGTCGCCGCGCATTGAATGGCCAGCTCATCCTCGCTCGAGGGTGCAACAGCGCTGTACTCATAATCCGCTTGCGGTGAACCTGCTTTTCCAAGCCTGTTCGACCTCTATCGCCGCCATACTTCGGGGTGAAGCCGTCTGCGTAATGAATTGGGGAAACTCCTGACTCAACTAGCATTCATGAGGCGGATTTAACAAAGTTAGAATCAAGGCTCTAGATCGACACCGGCATTCGCTTCTGAATGAGCAACGCCACACGCGTTGAGAAGCCATACATCAAACGCAGTCGATACAGACATAACGATTGATGAAACGCACCGGGGGGTAAATTAGTATGTCTAATCAAAAATTCGAGACGGCGGGAAGCGAATCGTCGGCCGCAAAGTTCACTACGTTGACTGGTCATCTATTCGATGGTTTTTGTGAACTCTCACGCCTGAATCTTGCGACTTGCAGGTCGATATTCGCTGGGTCGCAACTGCACTTCGAAGGCATGTTGTCCGCACAGACGCCCGAGCAATTTGTCCGCAGCCAGGTCGGGATATTGCCGTGGGTTGCTTTGCAGGCGGCCGGGTACACGCGCGCATGCATGGACATCGCGTCGGCGACTGCGGCGAAGCTGCGGTAGCTCGCATCGCGTTTGCGCGGCGAGTGCGCTCGCAGTCGCGAAGAAACGTGATCAAACAGGATCAAGCGGGAGGGAAATAACATGTTGAGCCCCCACGAACTTGCCACGTTGATGCTGATAAAGAATGCGCCAGGGCGGATCGAGCCAGACCGGGAGGAACTCGGTGCGCTTCGCGATCTCCACCTCGTCATCGTCGATACGCCCGAATCCGGCTTCCCTACGCCCCGCGTGACGCCTCAGGGCGATGCGCTCCTGAGAGCGGTTGCCCGCGTGCGCTGATTGGCGGTCGAGGCCGCATAGTCTGTCACACGGACCGGCTATATTCAGAGTGCGTTGCTCATAATTGGGTTGCGATCCGCATGGATCCGAGGAGGCTGACGTGGACCAGTCCTGGCTGGGTATGGCTGCCGGCACGATCGTGCTCGTAATAGCCGCAGTTGGTGTCGCCGCTCACTACCGGCGCGAACGGCGCAGGGCCGATTTGCTGCGCAATCTCGATCACCACGAGTGGTGTCGCTGGACGCGGGTTCGACGCTGAGAACCCGGTGCCGCGCGCCGGCGGCGCGGGCGGATTTCGGTATGCGCTGCCCGTTTGCTTAGGATAATTGATCGATTGCCGGCTGGCGATGGCCATCGCACGTGCGATGCATCGACGGACGACATGCTACGATCGAGCGCATCTCACTTCAATTTGTGCGAGCCATGGCGACGTTGTATGACTTGCTGGGCGTAAGCGACGACGCGAGCGACGCGGACATCAAGCGGGCCTACCGCAGGGCCGCGATGAAAGCGCATCCCGACCGTAATATGGGACGCGAAGCCGCTGCTCATGCGCAGTTCCAGGAGATCAAGGAGGCTTACGCGATTCTTTCCGATCCGGCGCAGCGCAGCGTCTACGACGCGGTCTATGCCAAGGAGATGGGGCGTATGGTCCGTGAGCGGGAAGAAGAGGCGCGCTTGCAGGAGGCGGCGCGTCAGGAGGCGTATGCGCGGCACGTGAGCGTGGCCATGCGCTTCGCGGAGCAGGGCTACAACCGCGACGTCGTGTTCGGCGCACTGCTCGCCGGCGAGTGCGAGTCCCAACTGGCCGGGCGCATTGCCGACGGCGCAGTCGCGCTGCACCTGTCGAGACAGGCGGACAACGCCACGCCGCGCAATGCCGCGGAGCCGGACGAGGCTGCGCCGCCGTCTTCATCGCACGGCGCAGGCGACGAGGAGTCGCAAAAGTCCGACGATCGCCGTCACGCCAACCTCTTTAGTGCGATCTGGCACGGTATGTTCGGGTTACACCCCTGAACGCGTCCCGCTGCCAAAATGCGCCGAACAGGCAGGAGCGGGGGTACGATAGTGATCGACATACTACTCAGCGTGGCCACCCTATGACTTCGAACTCACATGCCGCCCGCGATGTCGACACAGAGGCATTGGCGACCTTGTCCGAGTACCTGGAGATTGCGCTCGACAAGGGGGGAAGCCTGATTCTCGTTCGAACGCCTGGCGGGAAAAACGAGGTCTATCTGGGCGATCCCGCGCTGCTGCAGGAAGACTGGGCGCACCTTGGCGCGATTCCGGAGCCGGTAGCCCGGGCGATACTGGAGGGCACGCGCTCAGGGCTCAACGAACTGACTATCCAGGCGCAAAGCTATCGTTTCGTACGGTTGTTCGCCCAGGTTGCCGATGGGGGGGCAATCGTCTTCGTCACGGCCTGAACGGTCTGCTGCGTGGGCTTGCTTTTGCCGCGGCAAAAGTCGTGCGATCACGTTGGAAGGGGGCGTGAGCGAAAGCCACTATGATTAGCGAATGGTGTCCACGCGCAGGAGACGATTCGTGGCAACGTACAAGGAATTGAAGGCGCAACTCGCGGAACTCGAGCGTCAGGCGGCCATCGCCCGTCAGCAGGAGTTCGAGACGGTTCTCGCCGATATCCGCGCAAAGGTGGCCGAATTCGGGTACACGCAGCAGGACATCTTTGGTAGTCGTCGCGGCAGGTCGGGGCTTTCGCATAGCGCGGCGCCGCCGAAATATCGCGATCCCGCAAGCGGCGCGACCTGGTCCGGCAGGGGACGCGCGCCGAACTGGATCAAGGACGCGAAGAATCGCGACCGGTTTTTGATAAGCGAGTGAGTTGGCGGGTATTGGCCGCCGGCGACCGATGTATTCGTCAAAAAAGGTCGCGCAGCGGCAGGCGACGCAAATCGTCGGTGACCGGGACGCTCGCCAGGATCACCAGCAGCATCGACAAGGGAACGCCCGCGGCAAATCCAAAATGCCGGAAAGCCACGGCGCCTAGCGTTCCGCCAAGTAAAAACATTCCGAGCAGGGAGCCGAGTACGCGTACGCGCTGCATATCGGCCGCCACGTGATGCGACGCCGAAGACGGCACGCCCCAGTTCCAGTAGAGCGCCTTCCCAAGTTCGATTCCCAGATCTGTCACGATGCCGGTCACATGCGTCGTGCGGATTTCCGCGTGCGAGATTTTCGTGATCATGGCGTTCTGCACGCCCATGATGTAGCAGAGCACAGCCACCGTCAGCGGCACGAAGAGAACGCGATGGATGCCGAGATTCGCACCGAGCGCGGCGAAGCAAAGGAGCAGGGCGGCTTCGAGCAGAAGCGGCAGCGCGTAGACGCTGCGCGCGCAACGGCGGCGTCCCCAGTTGATCAGAATGGCGGACGTCGCGGCGCCAGTCGCAAAGGCAAGGACGGAACTGATAGCGGACAACGCGATGCCGCTATCGCCAAGCGCGGTGCTGTCGGCAAGCGACGAGACGATGCCCGACATATGCGACGTGTATTGCCCAACGGCGAGGAACCCGCCGGCATTGATTGCGCCGGCGACCCAGGCCAGCGCACGGCCGAGCCGCAGGTTGGCCCGCTCGGTGCGTTCGACAGAGGTGAAGCTGCGCAGATAGTGAATGGGCACGACGGCGTTCCGGGCTACGAGCGTCGAAACGCACAGTGTACGACGCGGACTGATTCCAAGGCCCTTTGCCACGTGGCGCTGGGGGTGCGGTTGTTTGCCGCAGGGCTCGCCACGTTGTCGCGAATTCGTGTAATCCGCTTGCGCATGTCTTTTTCGCGCAAGCCCCGGGTCTCGATCGAGCGTCAGCAAGGCCGGACGGGCGGCGATCCACGATGCGCAGCGCGGTGAGGTCGTTCAGGCTTGCGCTTCGGGCATCGTCTGGACGATCAATCTGTAAAGATCGTTGAGATTGTCCTCGGTCTCCAGACTCTCGAACGGATCGCGATTCGCGCCGAACGCCTCGTCGATCTCCACCCAGTCCGATACGGTCAAATAACGTTGCGCGCCGGGCAGGATGACGGACTCTTCCAGGTGCCGGTGATTGGCGTAGAAGTCGGCGTAACCATACACGCCCTCGCGCAACGCGGGCAGCATGTCGGCGCCGGCGAGTTCATACCGTGTGAGCGCCCGTTCGAGCGCGCGAACGCGCAGCTTGCCTTCCTCGTGCTGGCGCGCGAGTTCCCCGATGACCGCGTCGAATTCAGCGGTGCGCGCTCGAAGCCGCGCGAACAGGTATTGCTCCTCTTTCGGATGATGAACCTGCTCGAGGAATTCGTTTATGTAGTAGAGCATCGCCCGCATCAGCATCGCGCTGCTTAGGCCGAAGCCGGACGCCATGCCATCGACCACGCGCAGCATGCCGCTGACGATGCTCGTCAGGCGGCGGTGTTCGATCAAGATGACTTGTGTCGCACTGCGTCGGGTGGCGAGTTCCATGTCGGGCTCCGTGAGAGGAGCGGCCGACCTGGAGTAAGGGAGCGGTGGGAGTGGGGTCGGCGCTGCGTGGTCAGCCGCGGCTGATTCACTATGCGCCCGGCGTTTCAAGATGCATTGATTTTTGTCAATTTGTGCTCGCGGTGCGGGCCGCTCATCGGCGTTGCTACACAGGATTTCGGCACGGCGAAGCGTCACCGTGCCGATACCGAAGCGATGTGTCGCGCGAGAGCCTGAATGCGTTTATGGCGTGCTCGTCGGCGTCAGAATTGGCGGTTCATACCCGCCCGTATCCACGGCGAAACCCGCTTTGGTTGCGCCTCCCGCGCCCTGCGGCCCATAGTTGTTCGCAGCCCGTGCACGACCCGGGCCGCTGCCCGTGCCGCCCACGCCCGGCGGACCGTAGTCGTTTGCAACCGGCGCGGCAGCTGGCCTCGCGACCGCAACAGGGGCCGGGGTCGGCGCGGCCGGCGGTGTGTAGTTCGCAACCGGCGCGGTGGCTGTCCCGCTGGCCGTGCCTCGGACCGACGTGGTCACACTCGGTGGCGGGGCATTGTCGCTCTTGGCTGGCGTGGGTATCACCAACGCATTCGGACGATAATCCGGGTCGGGCGCGTGCGGCGGTGGGCTATATGCGTTTGTCACCGGTGCGCTTACGATCGGCGCCGGTGGAGGAGGCGGCACGATTTCGACCATGGCCGTCCGTGCACTCATACCTGGTGAGCCGCCGCGGCCCATAGGTCCACCGGGGCCGCCTGCACTCGCGCTACCCGAGGAGCTACCCGCACTCGAACTACCGCCTGCACCAGCGCTACTTCCTCCAGCGCTACTGCCACCGGCGCTACTGCCACCGGCGCTACCTGCGCCGGAGCTTCCTGCACCGGAGCTGCCTGCACCGGAGCTGCCTGCACCGGAGCTGCCTGCACCGGAACTGCCTGCGCCGGCGCTACCTGCACCGGAGCTGCCTGCACCAGAGCTGCCTGCACCGGAGCTACCGGCACCGGAACTGCCTGCGCCGGAACTGCCCGCGCCGGAACTGCCCGCACCGGAGCTACCCGCGCCGGAGCTACCCGCGCCGGAACTACCGGCACCAGAGCTACCCGCGCCGGAACTACCGGCACCAGAGCTACCTGCGCCGGAGCCCGAGCTTGATCCTGAGCCTGATCCCGAACTTGACCCAGAGCCTGATCCTGAACTTGACCCAGAGCCCGACCCAGAGCCGTGGCCACCGCCCGCTCCAGCACCAGCACCCGCACCCGCGCCGCCGCCATTGCCTCCGCCGTTACCACCGCCGTTGCCTCCACCATTACCGCCGCCGTTCCCCCCGCCATTGCCACCGCCATTGCCACCGGCCGCACCATAAGCCGCACCCGACAGGGCCAAAGCGAGCACCCATACCACGGTCTGCTTCGTTGATCGGTTCATCGTTCCCCCCCTATTTCGCGCAAGCCGCTTCAAACGCCCGACTTGCCCGCGCAAATCCGCTCCGCGCGTTGGTTAAAGAGGCGCGCAAGCGATGTGCCGCAACGCGCTCCCCCGGTGCGTGTCGTCGGAGTTGTTCAGAAGAACTATCTTCATTGCGACTCCGCTACTCATAAACGGAACGCAATGACGTATCGCTGCAGGATACGGCGATTGGAAGGCCACGTCTTCGCTCACTTGATTCGCATTGCGAATCAATGCCATTCGTATGATTTGCAGGCTCGGTAAACGACGTAGCCTATAGGTGGATTGTCCGGGCTAGCAGCTGAGATGGGCCAGGTTGGCGAAGAAATGCTAGCGAATGGCGTTGGTTCGGGCAAACAAAGCGCTTTCAATAAACGCTTTTAATTAAGCGGGAAGTCGGCTACGTCCATAGCTGAGCGGGGTCAGGCCCGGCAGCGTGTCCTAATGCGAAGCCACTGTGTTTTCTTCTTCGCTGCCGCGAAAGCGGTTTTCCGAATGGATCATGCGCCGCTTCAGGGGCGGCACATTGTTGACGACGCGCATTGCCGTGCGCATCGCACCGAGCGCGAAGCGTCCGACAATGGGCCGATGTATTGCGTCGCGCTCGTCGAACTGTTTGCGCGATTCGGCCACCGCGTGAAAGCCATAACGTCGCATCTGCGTTTCATAGCCGGCAATCGCATCCACTAGCGCCAGCTCGCCGCGCGCTACCCGCACGAATTGCGAGCCGAGCAGTTGCGCATCGCGCAGCGCGGTATTCGCGCCGACGCCTCTGCCCGGCGTCATGAGATGAATCGCGTCGCCGAGCACGGTAACGTTCGAGGCCGGCCAGGGCTCGACGGGCACCGAAGTGCGCACGTCCAGGGCGAAAGTGGTCGAGAGGTCCGACGCGCGAATCAACGCGCGCAGATTGGGATGCCAGCCGTCGGTCATCTGCATGGCGAGCGCGAGCCGGGCCGGCGCTTCGAGCTTCGTCGGGTCGGCGGGGACGTTGCGGCGCGCGCCCCACACGCCCCACATCAGGTAGTCGCGTGTGTTGTCGTAGAGCAGGCCCGGCCAGCGTTCGATCAACGCGGCGTCGTTGCCGCCGACGCCGGACCTGGCGCCGCCCCGGTCCCAGTTGAACGCCATCACGTGGATGATCGCGCCGTAGCCCTTCGGCGCCGAGATCAGCGTAATGCCGTCGCGTACCTTGGGCGGCAGCAGCGCGCGGTTTTCTTCGGTCATCGGCACTTTGGCCGCGATGCTCACGATGCCGGTGTTCTCGAGCCTTGCGTGCGGCAGTAACTGCCTTCGCACCTTCGAGCGCGCGCCGTCCGCGCCGACGAGCACATCGGCGCTCGCGCTCGTGCCGTCGGCAAAGCGCGCAGTCACGCGGCCATCGGCGTGCTGCTCGTATTCGACGAAGGTCTTGTCGAAGTGCACGCGATCTTCGAGGCCGGTTAGCAGGACCTGACGCAGCGTCATGCGGCTCACGGACTTCCCGCCGTCGATCTCGCTTGCGCCGATCCCGACCGAGAGCAGTTCCGACATGCGCTCCGTCAGCATGTTGAAGTAGCGTGGCGTGCGCGCACAGGTGGCGAGGAACGTCGCGAAGAGTTCAGGCGGCAGCGCGGCCTTCAATGCGGCGAGACCATGTGGATCGATGCCGACGCGATAGCCTTGCAGACCGTCGACGCGCGTGCGATCCCGTTCGTACACCTGAACGTCGATGCCGGCCCGTTGCAGGCCGTGCGCGAGACACAGGCCGCCGGTTCCCGCGCCAATGATCATGACCGAGAGCGGGGTGTGCGGGCTGACGTTCGACATGGCTATTT
The DNA here is from genome assembly GCF_024206515.1 of Paraburkholderia sp. CNPSo 3281. Classification (NCBI taxonomy): domain Bacteria; kingdom Pseudomonadati; phylum Pseudomonadota; class Betaproteobacteria; order Burkholderiales; family Burkholderiaceae; genus Paraburkholderia; species Paraburkholderia sp. CNPSo 3281. The sequence continues at coordinate 128,683 of NZ_JAMBPS010000019.1, forward strand.
CTCCTTCGATGATTCGCGGGCGGCAGGCGCGTCCGACGGCGGTGCGAAACGCTCGGCGAGTTCGCGCAGCCAGGGCTCGCTCCACGTGAGATGGCGGGCTTTCAGGTCGCCCACGACGCTCGTGACCCAGTCGAGCTCGGTCTTGAGCGTCGCTCTCATGAGTTCGCCTTCGAGCAGGAACAGGCGCGGCACCTGCATCGCCTCGGCGCTCGCGTACAAGGCGTCCATGCGGGCGAGTTCGCGCGTGAGGGCCGCCACGCGCGTTTCGAGTTGACGGCGGGCGTCGTCGGGCGGCAGCAAGGGCAGCAGCGAGAGCGCCGCCGGGAACGCCGGGAATTCGCGCGCGGGCTGTGCGAGCTGCTCGCGCAGCCACAGGCGGGCCGTGTCGCGCCCGGCGCCGGTGATTTCGTAGATCGTGCGTTCGGGAAACGCGCCGTCGCGCTCCGTTTCCCGCACGGCGATCAGGTCGCCGCGCAAAAGCCGGTCGATCGTCTGATAGAGGCTGTTGCGCTGCCGCACGTTGACGACTTCGTCCTTGCCGCGCGCCTTGATGAGCTGCTGCATCCGGTAGGGATGCATCGGCGCTTCGGTCAGCATGGCGAGAACGGCGAGGGCGAGCGGCGAATGTCGGAGCATGGTGGCTAGTAACTTTGTGTCTAGTTATACTATGACTAGATGCGCGGGAATGCAAGACGGCGCGCAAGCACGCTAGTTCCTTCAAGGCTGAGGTTTACCCACAGATGGGAGTCATTCGTTTTGCCTGAAGATGCGATACATTTCGGTGACTTCATGTAGGGCGAGAAAGCCGCGCCATATAACGGTTGGGCCGGGCGGGCGATCATGCTTGCGTGCGAGATAGCCCCCGAGCCTGGCGATCCACTGCACGACTTGCGACAGCGATGGAGGATCGGTGGGCGGCTTGGTCGTGCTGTGCACGCGGCAATACAGTGCGCGCCACTCGAGAGGTTCAATCGTCCAGCGGCGCGCATACCAGGCCAGTCGCTCCAGCGCGTCTTCGAAGGTATGCGTGGGTACCGATGTGAGCAACATCCATTCAAGCGGCTCCAACCCTTTGGGAGGCCCTGTTTCCAGAGCGTGGACTACAAAAACCTCGATATCATGCACGCCGTTACGGCGCCGATGGAGGGGCGGTCGCAACCGTACGGGCGCACATCGCAGTGCCAGGCTTGCCGTACGCGCAATCGTGCGGCCCGACCCCGGAATCTGTAATTCGGTATGCCCCACCACCGGCGCGGTGGCTATCGTCGCCCACAGATATTTTTCGGGGTGAGCCACACCACGATTCCAGCTTGCTCGAACCAGCCAGTCAACGCCAGCGGGGCGTTCGGCGACGAATACATCGTAGATATCGCCTTCGCGGTCACATACATCAACGATGTGCGTTTCAGGGCATTGGCCTTTGAGCGTCGACAGGTGTTCGAGGCCTTCGAGCCATTTGACGCTTTCCTTATTGCGAATGGTGCGCTTTCTGCGCGAGTGGCTTTTGCCGGGTTCATCGCACGCACGTGCCCATGTCTTCATCCCCAATACACCGAGCGGCAAGCCTTCGGGCGTTACCGCCAGCATGCTGTGCATCATAAAGCCACGATCATGGCCATAGCCATAGCCCAGACCTTCCGTAGCCGGCAGATGATTGAGCGTGAACTCCGTTGTATCCTGCACCGCCAACACAACGGGAACCTGACGCATTCGGCCGAGCGTCCGACCAATATGAGGGCCCAGTACACCGTCAGCGTCCACTTTCGGATTATCAAAAAAGCGGTACCCCGCCTTGAGTTCGGCGGCATCCAGGGACTGCGGAAACGAACATTGCGGAGCGTGCGAGAGTTGTCGCGCGAGTGCGATCAAACGCTGCGTCAGGCGAGCGTCGCCCAACTGCGCCGCACCAAACTCATCATTCGCCCAATCATCGTCATTGTTCGCGTCCGACAATGCCGCTCCTCGCTTCGGGGACATCGCACGAGCGAAAAGTTAACATCGTGAGCGGCAGTTTACAAGCAGCGCCATTCCGAGATGTGGGTAAACCTGAGC